>NZ_JBFTNV010000008.1:0-264537 GCF_056397645.1 Rhizobium sp. 05L429
TAAGTGTTTTATGGCGTGTGATAAGCCGGAGACGGGAGAATCGCCATGTCTGTTGACATCCTTAATTGTGACGCTACCGCCGAGGTCTCCCGGCCGTCGACGGCTGCTGCCCCGAAGGAAGGCGACGTTTTTGGCCGCATCGGCAATCTCGAAACCCGCCTCGCCCGTACAGCGAGCGAGATCGATGCCGCTCAGTCCGTGCGCTACCGTGTCTTCGTCGAGGAAATGAAGGCTCAGCTGCCGGCGGACGCCATGCGTCGTGAGCGCGATGTCGACGCTTACGACGCCTTCTGCGACCATCTTCTGGTTCTCGACCGCTCGATCGAGGGCGATACCGAAGACYAGATCGTCGGCACTTACCGCCTGCTCAGGCAGGACGTCGCCATGGCCAATGGTGGTTTTTACTCGGCTTCGGAATTTGCCATCGATGAGCTCATCGCCCGCCATCCCGACAAGCGCTTCATGGAACTCGGCCGCTCCTGCGTGCTGCCGGAATACCGCACCAAGCGCATCGTCGAACTGCTCTGGCAGGGCAATTGGGCCTATGCGTTGAAGCACGGCATGAGCGCCATGTTCGGCTGCGCCTCCTTCCCGGGCGTTCACCCGGAAAGTCATGCTCTGGCTCTCTCCTTCCTCTACCACAGCGTGCTCGCCAAGGATGAATGGGCCGTCGGCGCGCTGCCGCATCTGGCGCGCGACATGGACCTGATGCCGGCCGAAGGCGTCAATCCGAAAAGGGCGCTGATGGCGCTGCCGCCGCTTATCAAGGGGTACCTGCGCCTCGGCGCCATGGTCGGCTCCCATGCGGTCGTCGATCAGGCGTTCAATACGACCGACGTGCTGATCGTGCTACCGATATCAAGCATTTCCGATCGTTATCTGAACTATTACGGTGCGGATGCAGGCCGTTTCGCAAGCTGAGGCGGCCGCTTGACGGCTGCGTCTTGTCAATTCATTCTTATCAGGCGTTTTCAGTAGGGCGCATCGGCAATGGTGCCGGCTGGGCTATGCCCGCCTACAACATCAAAACCTTGCGCCATGCCGAATTTCGAAAACCTCAGAAAGAAAGCCAAGCAGTTTAAACGCTGGCATCAGGATCGCTATTATCCTGTCGCTGCGGAGATCCGCTGCTGGCTTGCCCGTTACCGCCATCTCAACGACCAGCAAATCCTCGAGCTTGAATTCAAGCTTGCCGATGCGCAGGAACTCGTGGCGGCACAGGAGGGCTTTGAAAGCTGGTCGGCGCTCAAAAAGGGGCTCACCGACATGAATGCAACAACTGGACAGAAATCTGCCTCCCAACCGACACTGCTCGATGCCCAACCGCAGCTTTTCGTGAGCGATATTCACGCTGCCTGTGATTTCTACTCACAGAAACTCGGCTTCGCTCCTGGCTTCATTTATGGCGAGCCGCCCTTCTACGCACAGGTCGTTCGCGGTGCGGCGAGGCTCAACCTCCGACACGTCGAAATGCCGGCTTTCCATCCGGAGATTCGCCAACGCGAGAAGGATATCCTGTCCGCGACGATTACGCTTGATGACGTGAAGGCGCTGTTTCTCGAATACACCGCAAACGGCGTTCCTTTTCACCAGCCGCTGCGGCTGGAACCCTGGGGTGCCAGAACATTCATCGTCTGCGATCCAGATGGAAATCTGATCGCTTTTGCGGGATAAGCCGTTCGGGCGGACCACATCAGCGGTCCGCCCTCTATTATTTATCAGGAGCCGGCAGCATAGGCCGCAATCGCAGCCATGTTGACGATATCGCTATCCTTGGCGCCCATCGACGTGATCTGCACCGCCTTGTCGAGGCCGACGAGGATGGGTCCGATGACCGTCGAGCCGCCGAGTTCCTGCAGCATCTTGGTCGAGATCGATGCCGAGTGGAATGCCGGCATGACGAGGACGTTGGCCGGACCGGAGAGGCGGYAGAAGGGATATTGCTCCATCACCTTACGGTTCAGGGCAACGTCGGCGGCCATTTCGCCGTCATACTCGAAATCGACGCGACGCTTGTCGAGGATCTTCACAGCTTCGCGCACACGCTCGGAACGCTCACCCGAGGGATGGCCGAAGGTGGAATAGGCGAGCAACGCGACGCGCGGCTGGTAGCCCATGCGGCGCGCGAGACCTGCAGCCTCCTCCGCAATATCGGCAAGCTCCTCGGCCGTCGGCATATCGTGAACCGCAGTGTCGGCAACGAAGACCGTGCGGCCGCGGCAAAGCGCGATCGACACGCCGATCACGCGATGGCCCGGCTTATGGTCAATGCAGCGGCGCACATCTTCGAGTGCCGTCGAATAGTTGCGGGTGATGCCCGTCACCATGCCATCTGCATCGCCTAGCGCCACCATAGTGGCAGCGAAATGGTTGCGGTCATTATGGATCAGGCGCTGTGCGTCGCGGTGCAAGTAGCCCTTCCTCTGCAGGCGGGCATAGAGATAATCGATATAGGCCTCGACGCGGGTCGAGATGCGCGCGTTGACGATCTCGAGACCTGGACGATTGAGGYCTATGCCGGCGCGCTCGGCCGTTGCGCGGATCAGATCCTCGCGGCCGAGCAGGATGGCGGTGCCGAGCTGCTGGTTGGCATAGACCATGGCGGCGCGCAGCACCTGTTCCTCTTCGGCCTCGGCGAAAACAACACGCTTCGGATGCCGGCGAACGCGTTCGTAGAGGCTTGCAAGCGTGGAGGCGATCGGGTCGCGACGAGCGGAAAGCTCGCGCTTGTAGCCAGCCATGTCAGTGATGATCTTGCGAGCGACGCCGCTTTCGATCGCCGCTTCGGCAACGGCCGCCGGAATGGCCGAGATCAGGCGCGGATCAAAGGGAACAGGAATGATGTATTGGGCCCCGAAGCGCGGGCGATTGCCCTGATAGGCGGCCGCGACATCATCAGGCACGTCCTCACGGGCGAGGCTCGCGAGCGCCTTCACGGCGGCGATCTTCATCGCATCGTTGATGGTCGAGGCACGGACGTCGAGGGCGCCGCGGAAGATATAGGGGAAGCCCAGCACGTTATTGACCTGGTTCGGATAGTCCGAACGGCCGGTCGCCATGATGGCATCATCGCGGACACGGGCGACTTCCTCCGGCGTGATTTCCGGATCGGGATTGGCCATGGCGAAAATGATCGGCCGGTCGGCCATGGAGCGGATCATCTCCTCGGAGAAGGCGCCCTTCTGCGACAGGCCGAAAACGACATCCGCGCCCTTCATCGCCTCTTCCAGCGTACGCGTGTCGGTCTTGGCCGCATGGGCCGACTTCCACTGGTTCATGCCCTCGGTGCGGCCCTGATAGATGACGCCCTTGGTATCGCACAGGACGATGTTTTCGGGCGCAAAGCCCATCGACTTGATGAGCTCGACGCAGGCGATGGCAGCGGCACCCGCGCCGTTACAGACAAGTTTTGTCGTCTTCAGGTCGCGGCCCGTCAGTTCCAGCGCGTTGATCAGGCCGGCGGCGGCAATGATCGCAGTACCGTGCTGGTCGTCATGGAAAACAGGAATATCCATCAGCTCGCGCAGGCGGCTTTCGATGACGAAACAGTCCGGCGCCTTGATGTCTTCCAGATTGATGCCGCCGAAGGAGGGGCCGAGGAAACGGACGCAGTTGATGAACTCGTCGACATTTTCCGTGTCGACTTCGAGGTCGATGGAATCGACGTCGGCGAAACGCTTGAAGAGAACCGACTTGCCTTCCATGACCGGCTTGGAAGCCAGGGCGCCGAGATTGCCAAGGCCGAGGATGGCCGTGCCGTTGGAGATGACGGCAACCATGTTGCCGCGGGTCGTGTAATCGTAAGCCGTCGCCGGATCTTCAGCGATGGCTTTGACCGGCACCGCGACACCGGGAGAATAGGCAAGCGAGAGATCGCGCTGCGTCGCCATCGGCTTGGTCGGGTTGATTTCCAGCTTGCCGGGCCGACCCATTGCGTGAAACTCAAGCGCTTCCTTATCGGTGACAGACGTCACCGACCGTTCTTTCTTCTCCATCTGCGACATAACTCCTCCAAACGTCTTGTGGGTGACGTTTTCCTCTTCCCCAATTGCTGTTGTCATCTATAGCGGCGGCCGGATAGGGTTGGCACCTGTTTTTTGGGAAAAACTGCACCTCCGTGAACGCACGAATAGACACCAGAAACGAAGCCTTCTCGGCAGCCGAGCTTGCGACAGAGGAAAGTCGCGCCTCGGCGACGCCGATGATGGAGCAATATATCGAGATCAAGGCGAACAATCCGGATTCGCTGCTCTTCTATCGCATGGGCGATTTTTACGAGCTGTTCTTCGAGGATGCGCTCGAGGCTTCGCGTGCGCTCGGCATCACGCTGACCAAACGCGGCCAGCACATGGGGCAGGATATTGCGATGTGCGGCGTGCCGGTGCATGCGGCCGACGATTACCTGCAGAAGCTGATCGCGTTCGGCTATCGCGTCGCGGTTTGCGAGCAGGTGGAAGATCCGGCGGAAGCCAAGAAGCGCGGATCGAAATCCGTCGTCAAGCGCGATGTCGTCCGCCTCGTTACACCGGGCACCATTACCGAGGAGAAGCTGCTTTCTCCTTCGGAATCGAACTATCTGATGACGCTGTCGCGCATCCGCGGCACTTCGGAGCCGGTACTGGCGCTTGCCTGGATCGATATTTCCACCGGCGTCTTCCGGCTGGCCGAGACCGAGGCTTCGCGGCTGCTTGCCGATATCCTGCGTATCGACCCACGCGAACTCATCGTTCCGGACACGATCTTCCACGATCCGGAATTGAAGCCCGTTTTCGATGTGCTMGGCCGCACCGCCGTTCCACAGCCGGCTGTGCTTTTCGACAGCGCGACGGCGGAAGGCCGCATAGCGCGCTATTTCGGCGTTTCGACGCTTGACGGCTTTGGCAGTTTTTCACGCGCTGAGCTTGCGGCAGCATCAGCAGCCGTTGCCTATGTGGAGAAGACCCAGATTGCCGAACGGCCGCCACTCGGCAGGCCGGAACGGGAAAGCGGCGCCTCGACGCTGTTCATCGATCCGGCCACGCGCGCCAATCTGGAGCTTGTGCGCACGCTGTCCGGCGATCGTAACGGCGCGCTGCTCAAGGCGATCGACCGGACAACTACCGGCGGCGGAGCGCGGCTGCTGGCCGAACGGCTGATGTCGCCGCTCACCGATCCAGCCCGCGTCAACGAGCGGCTGGATTCAATCGGTTTCCTGATGCAGGAGCCGTCGCTCTGCGGCGAATTGCGCGATGCCCTGAAACATGTGCCCGACATGCCGCGGGCGCTCTCCCGCCTGGCACTCGACCGTGGCGKCCCCCGCGATCTCTGGGCAATCCGCCAGGGGCTGGGCACTGCCGCGCATCTTGCCGGCCTGCTGGGAAGCGCCATGCTGCCGGAAGAGCTGGAACAGGCCCGCATGGGGCTGGAAGCCCTGCCGTCCGGCCTCGAAATATTGCTCGCGGAAAACCTTGCAGATGAACTGCCGCTCCTGAAACGCGATGGCGGCTTCCTGCGCGATGGTGCCAATGCCGACCTCGACGACGTCAGGGCGCTACGCGACCAGTCGCGTCGCGTCATTGCCGGCCTGCAGCTGCAATATGCCGAAGAGACCGGCATCAAGTCGCTGAAGATCAAGCACAACAACATTCTCGGTTACTTCATCGAGGTTACCGCCGGCAATGCCGGACCGATGACCGATACATCCGAGGCGAAAGCCCGCTTCATCCACCGCCAGACGATGGCGAATGCCATGCGGTTCACCACGACCGAGCTTGCCGATCTCGAAAGCCGCATCGCCAACGCCGCCGACCGCGCACTGCAGATCGAATTCCTCGCCTTCGACCGGATGACGGAAGCGACGGTCGCCGAGGCCGAAGTAATCAAGACAGGCGCGCGGGCGCTCGCCGTCATCGATGTTGCGGCAGGCCTGGCGCTGCTTGCCGAAGAACAGGCTTATTGCCGGCCGCTGGTCGACGGCTCGAAGATGTTTGCCATCGAAGGCGGCCGMCACCCTGTCGTCGAACAGGCACTGCGTCGGCAGTCCACCGGTCCCTTCGTCGCCAATAATTGCGATCTGTCGCCCGTCTCCGACGGCAAGGATGGCGCGATATGGCTGCTGACCGGCCCGAACATGGGCGGTAAGTCGACATTCCTGCGCCAGAACGCGCTGATCGCCATTCTTGCGCAGATGGGCTCCTTCGTGCCGGCAACGTCTGCGCATATCGGCATCGTCGACCGGCTTTTCTCACGCGTCGGCGCATCCGACGATCTGGCGCGCGGGCGTTCCACCTTCATGGTGGAGATGGTCGAGACTGCGSCGATCCTTAATCAGGCCAGCGATCGTTCGCTGGTCATTCTAGACGAAATCGGCCGGGGTACTGCGACATTCGACGGTCTTTCCATCGCCTGGGCGGCTGTCGAGCATCTGCATGAGGCCAACCGCTGCCGTGGGCTCTTTGCCACGCATTTCCATGAACTGACGGTCCTCTCCGAAAAGCTTGCCCGGCTATCGAACGCAACAATGCGCGTGAAGGAATGGGACGGCGACGTCATCTTCCTCCACGAAGTCGGTCCGGGTGCAGCCGACCGGTCCTACGGCATTCAGGTCGCGCGGCTTGCCGGACTGCCGGCATCCGTCGTGGCGCGCGCGCGCGACGTGCTGACCCGACTCGAAGACGCCGACCGCAAGAACCCAGCGAGTCAGTTGATCGACGACCTGCCGCTCTTCCAGGTGGCGGTGCGCCGTGAAGAGGCGTCACGCGGGCCTTCCAAGGTCGAAGAAACCCTGAAGGCGATGAGCCTCGACGATATGACACCGCGCGAGGCGCTCGACGCGCTTTACGACCTTAAAAAGAAAATGAAGTAGGAGCCGCGCCCGTGTTCATGGAAAAACTGCTTCAGGAAACGCAGCGCCTCTCCGTCATCGTCTCGATGCTGGAGATCATGAAACAATCTGATGGCAATCTGGAGGCGCGCGGCTGGAACACGCCGATCGGCATGGCGAAGATCACTGGTTCCTGCCTGAAGATCGGCGCGTTCAGCGGTGCAATCATTGACGCTGGATACCGCGAATGCGACAAGGCGACGCTCGACGGCATCATGAGCGAGACGCGGCAGGTTCTCAATACGCTGCTGACACAGCCGTCTGCCTGAGAACTTGCGGCAAAGCGTCCGTGGCCGACGGCTTGCCAACACCATTTCGCCAAATTTAAAGGTTCATGCAATATGGACGGCTGTGTCATCAGGCGGGCAAAGAGGCTATAGCGCATGCAGACGAAACCAGAGGCGCGCCACGAGCAAGCGGCCAGGACCGGACAGGAAATCGCCCAGCCGATGGCAACGCGCACCAGCGATTTCTCAGAAATCCTCGACGTGGAACTGCTGCAGGGGCAATGCGACGCCATTGCCGAGGCTAACCGCAACCGTCCGGACGTTCTGCGCAACGATCTTCTCTCCGTTCTGAAGAAGGCGAGTGTTGAAGGACGTCGGAAGGCGCGCGAACTGCTCGACGCCCAGGGGGGCGGGCTCGACTGCGCGCACCGGATTTCCTGGCTGCAGGACCAGATCATCGCCGTTCTCTACAATTTCGCGACTGCGCATATCTTTCCGAAGCAGAAGGACAAGTTCGCGGTCACGGCGGTCGGCGGCTATGGGCGCGACACGCTGGCGCCCGGCTCCRATATCGATCTGCTCTTCCTGTTCCTGCCGAAGCCGGCGGAAGAGACGCACAAAGCCGTCGAGTTCATGCTTTACATGTTGTGGGACATGGGTTTCAAGGTCGGCCACGCGACCCGCACCGTCGAGGAATGCATCGCGCTTTCCAAGTCGGATATGACGATCCGCACCGCCATTCTGGAGATGCGTTACATCTGCGGGCTGAAGCCGCTCGAAACGGAGCTGGAAGCCCGCTTCGACAAGGAAATCGTCACCGGCACGGGACCGGAATTCATCGCCGCCAAGCTGGCCGAACGCGACGAGCGCCACCGCAAGGCCGGCGACACGCGCTACCTCGTCGAGCCGAATGTCAAGGAAGGCAAGGGCGGCCTTCGCGACCTGCACACGCTGTTCTGGATTTCGAAATATTATTACCATGTGCGCGACCCCGCCGATCTGGTGCCGCTCGGCGTGCTGTCGAAGCAGGAATACCGGTTGCTGGAAAAGGCCGACGACTTTCTCTGGGCCGTGCGCTGCCACATGCATTTCCTGACCGGGAAGGCCGAGGAGCGTCTTTCCTTCGATATCCAGCGCGAGATCGCCGAGGCGCTCGGTTATCATTCCCGCCCCGGCCTTTCGGCCGTCGAGCGCTTCATGAAGCACTATTTCCTCGTTGCCAAGGATGTCGGCGACCTGACGCGCATCCTCTGCGCCGCACTCGAAGACCAGCAGGCGAAGTCGATCCCCGGCCTGACGGGCGTCATCAGCCGCTTTACGCACCGCAATCGCAAGATCCCCGGCAGCGTCGAGTTCGTGGAAGATCGCGGCCGCATCACGCTCGCCAATCCTGATGTGCTCAAGCGCGATCCGGTCAGCATTATCAGACTATTTCACGTCGCCGATATCAACGGGCTCGAATTCCATCCCGATGCGCTGAAGCGCGTGACGCGCTCGCTCAACCTCATCAACAACGATCTGCGCGAGAATGACGAGGCCAACCGGCTCTTCCTGTCGATCCTCACTTCCAAGCGCGATCCGGCGCTGATCCTGCGGCGCATGAACGAGGCCGGCGTGCTTGGCCGCTTCATTCCCGAATTCGGCAAGATCGTCGCGATGATGCAGTTCAACATGTATCATCACTATACTGTTGACGAGCACCTGATCCGCGCCATCGATGTTCTGTCGGAAATCGACAAGGGCAAGGCCGAGGAACTGCACCCGCTCTCCAACAAGCTGATGCCGCATATCGAGGATCGCGAGGCTCTTTATGTCGCGGTTCTGCTGCACGATGTGGCCAAGGGCCGGCAGGAAGATCATTCGATTGCCGGTGCACGCGTCGCCCGCAAGCTCTGCGCCCGCTTCGGCCTGTCGCAGAAGCAGACCGAAATCGTCGTCTGGCTGATCGAGGAACATCTGACCATGTCGATGGTCGCGCAGACGCGCGACCTGACGGACCGCAAGACGATCACCGACTTCGCCGATCGCGTTCAATCTCTGGACCGCCTGAAGATGCTGCTGATCCTGACGATCTGCGACATCCGCGCCGTCGGACCGGGCGTCTGGAACGGCTGGAAGGGGCAATTGCTGCGCACACTCTATTATGAGACGGAGCTGCTGCTGGCCGGCGGCTTCTCCGAAGTGTCGCGCAAAGAGCGCGCCCAGGCTGCTGCCGACGCGCTTTATGCGGCGCTTTCCGACTGGAGCCAGAAGGACCGCCGCACCTATGCCAAGCTGCATTACCAGCCCTACCTGCTCTCCGTGCCGCTGGAAGATCAGATACGCCATGCGCATTTCATCCGCCAGGCCGACAAGGCCGGCCAGGCGCTGGCAACCTCGGTGCGCACCGACAGCTTCCACGCGATCACCGAAATCACCGTTCTCTCACCCGACCATCCCCGCCTGCTCGCCGTCATTGCCGGCGCCTGTGCGGCTGCCGGTGCCAATATCGTCGATGCGCAGATCTTCACGACTTCGGACGGCCGGGCGCTCGATACGATCCATGTCAGCCGCGAGTTTCCGAATGACGAGGACGAGCTTCGCCGTGCAGCCACGATCGGCCGGATGATCGAGGACGTGCTTTCCGGCCGCAAGCGGCTGCCCGAGGTGATCGCGACCCGCACCAAACACCGCAAGAAGAGCAAGGCCTTCATCATTCCGCCTTCGGTGACGATCACCAACAGCCTGTCGAACAAGTTCACCGTCATCGAGGTGGAATGCCTCGACCGGCCGGGCCTGCTGTCGGAAATGACGGCAGTGCTGTCGGATCTCTCGCTCGACATCCAGTCCGCGCGGATCACCACCTTTGGTGAAAAAGTCATCGACAGCTTCTACGTCACCGATCTCGTCGGCCAGAAGATCTCCGGCGACAGCAAGCGCGCCAATATCACCGCCCGCATGAAAGCAGTCATGGCCGAAGAGCAGGACGAACTGCGCGAACGCATGCCATCAGGCATCATCGCGCCTCTCGCTACTGCGGCCGAAAAGAAAGCCGGTTCCCCCACATGAGCCTCGTCAAGAAATTTGCCACGGTCGGCGGCGCCACGCTCGGCAGCCGCATCTTTGGTTTTGCCCGCGAAACGCTGATGGCGGCGGCGCTGGGGACAGGGCCGATGGCCGACGTTTTCTATGCAGCCTTCCGCTTCCCGAACCTGTTCCGTCGGMTCTTTGCCGAAGGCGCCTTCAACGCCGCCTTCGTGCCGCTCTTTGCCAAGGAGATCGAGGCGAACGGCACGGACGGCGCCAAGCGCTTTTCGGAAGAGGTGTTCGGCGTTCTTTTTTCCGTGCTGCTGCTCATCACCATCGTGATGGAGTTTTCCATGCCGCTTCTCGTGCGCTTCGTCATCGCGCCGGGCTTTGCGGATGATCCCGAGAAGTTCGACATCACCATCCGAATGGCGGCGGTGATGTTCCCCTATCTCATGTGCATGTCGCTGACGGCGATGATGAGCGGCATGCTGAATTCGCTGCACCACTTCTTCGCCGCGGCCGTGGCACCGGTCTTCCTCAACGTCGTGATGATCGGGGCGCTGTTCTACGCGCTCTATACCGGCGCCGACCCATTGACGACGGCCTGGTATCTCTCCTGGGGCGTGCTCGCGGCYGGCGTCCTGCAGCTCGCCGTCGTCTATCTCGGTGTACTGCATGCCGGCATGAGCATCGGCATCCGCTTCCCGAAGATGACGCCGAACGTCAAGCGGCTGCTGATCCTTGCCGTTCCGGCCGCCGTCACCGGCGGCATCACGCAGATCAACCAGCTCATCGGCCAGGCGATCGCCTCCTCCCGCGAAGGCGCCATCGCCGCCCTGCAATATGCCGACCGTATCTACCAGCTCCCTCTCGGCGTCGTCGGCGTCGCCGTCGGTGTGGTGCTGCTGCCCGAGCTTGCCCGTTCGCTCAAGGGCGGAGCGTTACGCGAGGCCGCCTTTCTGCAGAACCGCTCGATCGAGTTCGTCCTGTTCCTGACGATCCCAGCCGCCTTCGCGCTGTGGATCCTCTCGGACGAGATCATCCGCGTGCTCTATGAGCGCGGCGCCTTCCACCAGGAAAACACTGTTATCGTCGGCTCGATCCTTGCGATTTACGGCATCGGCTTGCCGGCTTTCGTGCTGATCAAAGCACTGCAGCCGGGCTTTTATGCCCGCGAGGACACCAAGACGCCGATGCGTTTTTCGGCGGTCGCCGTCGCTGTCAACTGCGCCACGGCGCTGACCCTCTTTCCCTACATAGGTGCACCCGGAATCGCTGTGGCCGAGGCCACCGCCGGCTGGATCAGCACCGTGCTGCTCTTCACGACACTTCTGCGACGCGGTCATCTGACATGGGAATGGGCGCTTGCCAAACGCGCCGTCCTTCTGATCGTCGCCTCTGCCGTCATGGGCGCCGTCATCATCTACCTCAAGCAGCACTGGGAACCCTGGCTTGCCTCGGGCGCCCCGCTTCTAACCAAGGTCGGCACCCTTGGCCTGCTGATTGCGATTTCGATGGTCGTCTATTTCGCGACCGCCTTCCTGATCGGCGGCGCGGACCTCGGCATGATCCGCCGCAATCTCAACCGCAAGCCGGCACCCGCGAAAGACGCCTGAGATCAGGGTATCTCCGGTTTTCCTTCGAAGCATGGGATACTCTATCCCTTTGTTTTTGCGCAATTCTGCGCGCAAAATCGCTGGAATTGCTTAGCAATCGACCCATCGTCGCTGCGGCCCGACATCGACATGGATGATGCCGTTGCAATAGCTGCCGATCCCACCTATCCCGGGTGCGGTTTTCGCGGCCGCGATGATCGTCCGCTCCGACAGTMCGGGAATCCTGATATCAGCTGCCATGCACGTTCCGTGCAAGGAGCCGTGGCGGCGGGGATGCGGCCGGAAGCCCGACGTTATCATCGGGCGGCGGCCGGTCTTTGCCGCGATATGCGACAAAATCGCCCGCAATCGCACCGGAAAACAGCTGGCGCGAACACTGACGGTCTGCATCGTGTAGGCTATACGCGTCTCGTGTTTGGGAAGCTGGGTAGTCTGCCGTCGATTATCTTGACCGACGGCTGTCGTTGCTGATTGTAGGGCGAAAAGGCCTGCCATGGCGAGCAAACTAGCGTTCTGCATGGTCCCTCCGATCGGTTATCCCGACGGCCCCTTGGGCCGCCAGCCCGGCGAGAGGATTTTCAGTTCAAAGAAAGCTTTTCTGTGAAATTTTATACTCAATTTTAGCTAAACAGGCTGATCAATTTGGCGTAAAACCTGGCATTTTCCCCCATATAATTGGAATAGCCTTCCTAATTTGGAGATCCCCGTGACCCAATCCCTCTTCCTCGTCACCCTCGTCGTCGATGATTATGACCGCGCCAAAGCCTTCTATTGTGAGGCTCTCGGCTTCGAATGCCTTCAAGATGAAGTGCAGCCGGAAGGCAAGCGCTGGGTCGTCGTCAAGCCGAAGGGCGGGGATGGGGCAGCCTTTTTGCTGGCACAGGCGACAAATGAAGCGCAGCGAGTAGCCATCGGTAACCAGGCCGGCGGACGTGTGGGTTTCTTCCTGAAAACCGATGATTTTGCGCGTGACCATGCTGCGATGCTAACAGCCGGGGTGCGCTTTCTGGAGGAGCCACGGCACGAGGTTTACGGCACCGTCGCAGTCTTTGCGGATCCTTACAGCAACACCTTCGATCTGATCCAGCATGCCGCGGGCTGAACCCCTTGATTGCGAGCGGCCGCCCGTGCATAAGCCGCGGCGTTAACGGCACAGTCAGGCCCTCCACCAGCCTAATCGAGGACAACATCATGGGCGAATTCAAGAAGCTCGTATTTTCCGGCGTTCAGCCGACGGGCAATCTGCATCTCGGCAATTATCTCGGCGCGATCCGTCGCTTCGTGCAGCTCCAGGACGGCAACGACTGCATCTACTGCGTCGTCGACCTGCATGCGCTGACCGCGCAGCTCGTCCACGAGGACATGCTGTCGCAGACGCGCTCGATCGCGGCCGCCTTCATCGCTTCCGGCATCGACGCCGAAAAGCATATCGTCTTCAATCAGTCCGCCGTACCGCAGCACGCCGAACTCGCCTGGATCTTCAACTGTGTCGCCCGCCTCGGCTGGATGAATCGCATGACGCAGTTCAAGGACAAGGCCGGCAAGGACCGCGAGCAGGCCTCGCTCGGCCTCTATGCCTATCCGAGCCTGATGGCTGCCGACATCCTCGTCTACCGCGCGACGCACGTTCCCGTCGGCGAGGACCAGAAGCAGCATCTTGAGCTCACCCGCGACATCGCGATGAAGTTCAACCTCGACTACGGCTCGCATATCCGCAAGACGAACTACGGGATCGACATCACTGTCGGCAACGAGCCGGTGCATGCCTATTTCCCGATGGTCGAACCGCTGATCGGCGGGCCGGCACCGCGTGTCATGTCGCTGCGCGATGGCACGAAGAAAATGTCGAAGTCCGATCCTTCGGATCTTTCGCGCATCAACCTGATGGACGACGAGGACGCGATCTCCAAGAAAATCCGGAAGGCCAAGACCGATCCTGATGGATTGCCGAGCGAAGTCGCCGGTCTGGAAAGCCGGCCGGAAGCCGAGAACCTCGTTTCGATCTATGCGGCACTCGCCGACCAGTCGAAGGAGCAGGTGCTCGCAGAATTCGGCGGCCAGCAGTTCTCCGTCTTCAAGCCGGCGCTGATCGATCTCGCTGTTCAGGTGCTTTCGCCGATCACTGGCGAAATGCGCCGCCTGATGAGCGATACGAGCCATATCGACGCGATCCTGCGCAACGGCAATGAACGCGCAAGGGCACGCGCCGACGTGACGATGCGCGAACTTCGAGAGATCATCGGCTTCCTCTACTAGTCCGATCGACATGCAGAGCTCCCGTGCAAAACGGGGGCTTGCAAATTTTTGGTCTCAGGTGTCAGAGTTCGCACCATGGTATCAAAGCGACTCTCACGGCTCGAAGGTCATCGCCGCAAATTCATAGCGGTGATTGACGGGACTCCTGAATGCCAACGCGCCGTCCATTATGCCGGACGGCGCGCCAAGAATTCCAATGGCGGCCTCATCCTTCTCTATGTGATCCCGGAAGGCGATTTCCAGCAATGGCTTGGCGTCGAKGAGATCATGCGGGCGGAAGCCCGGGAGGAGGCGGAAGCCACCGTCGCCAAGATCGCGCAGATCGTACGCGAGACGATCGGCATCGAGCCTGAAATTGTCATCCGCGAAGGCAACTCGGCAGAGCAAATCAATGCGGTGATCGAAGAAGATCGGGACGTCGCCATCCTCGTGCTTGCCGCAAGCTCCGCCAAGGAAGGACCGGGACCGCTGGTTTCGTCTATCGCCGGACGGGGAGCGGCCTTTCCCATTCCCGTCACCGTGCTTCCCGACACGCTGACCAACGAAGAAATCGACGCCCTGTGTTAAGTCATTTCTTGAGTATCAGTCTCTTGAATTGGCCGGACAATAGGCTTATTTTCTTTTGAAGAATTCTAAAGACGGCAGAGGTCACGGCCCGCCGCACGGAGAGCGAGATGTTCATTCAGACCGAAGCCACGCCGAACCCGGCAACACAGAAGTTCCTTCCCGGCAAGGTCGTGATGGAAAACGGCACGGCCGAATTCCGCAACGCCGATGAAGCCCAGGCTTCGCCGCTCGCCGCCCGCCTCTTCGATATCCCGGGCGTGACCGGCGTCTATTTCGGCTATGATTTCATCTCCGTCTCCAAGGACGATGCTGAGTGGCAGCATCTGAAGCCGGCCATCCTCGGCTCGATCATGGAGCATTTCATGTCCGGCAAGCCGGTCATGGGCGATGCCTCGATCCTGTCGGAAGATGCCGATGCGGGTGACGAATTCTTCGACGAGGGTGACGAATCGATCGTGCTGACCATCAAGGAACTGCTGGAGACGCGCGTGCGTCCGGCCGTTGCCCAGGATGGCGGCGACATCACCTTCCGTGGCTTCAAGGACGGCAAGGTCTATCTGAACATGAAGGGCTCCTGCGCCGGCTGCCCGTCTTCGACGGCTACGCTGAAGCACGGTGTCCAGAACCTGTTGCGCCATTTCGTTCCGGAAGTGCAGGAAGTGATTGCCGCTTAAAATCTCGGATACGTCCGGCCGTTCATCTGGGGTTGGATCGGACGGATTTATGGATGGGCGACAATAGTTTATTCGGAAATTGATGGCATGATCGTTCTGGCGCTCGACACGGCAGGTGTAGATTGCGCTGCCGCCGTTTATGACAGCGGCAGGAATACGATGCTGGGGGAGGCATCGGATATGATCGGCAAGGGGCATGCTGAACATCTGATGGGTATCGTCGATCGTGCGCTGGATCAGGCGGGCGTCGCGCTTTCGGATATCGACCGCATTGCCGTCACCATCGGACCTGGCTCCTTTACCGGTATCCGCGTCGGCGTCGCCGCAGCCCGCGGCTTTGCGCTTTCCCTCAATATCCCCGCCGTCGGCATCACCACACTCGAGGTCATGGCAGCCGCTCAGCGCGAGAACACACCGGGCTGCGCAGTGCTCGCAGCGATGGATGCCAAGCGGGACGAAATCTATCTCCAGTCCTTCGCCGCCGACGGTTCGCCGCTCGACGAGGCGCGTGCGGCGAGTGTAGTGGAGGCCCAGGCTTTTGCCGCCGGTTTCGACGGCGAGATCACCGGTTCTGCGACTCCGCTCCTGAAGCCCGATGCAACGGGCGAGCACATCAACACATTCCCGATCTCCATCGTGGCCCGCCTCGGTGCGGCCGCGAACCCGAATGCCGGAAAGCCGAAGCCCGTTTATCTGCGTGGACCCGATGCCAAACCACAGGCCGGGTACGCGATTGCAAGAGTATGACAATGCTGGAAGCATATCTGACGCTGAAACCGGAATTCGAAATCGTCGTCATGGAGCCCGAAGATTGCCTCGACGTTTCCGTCCTCCACGGCGAACGCTTCGCGCGCCCCTGGGGTGACGGCGAATTCCACAGCCTGCTTTCGCAGAACACAGTCTTCGGCTTTGTTGCCCGCCAGACCAACGCCATCCTGAAGAAGACCTTGCCGGGCTTCATCCTTGCGCGCCAGGTTGCCGGCGAGGCGGAAATCCTGACGGTCGCCGTGCAGGCGAAGGTCGCGCATTCCGGCCTCGGCTGGCGTCTGATGCAGGCCGCTATACGCGAAGCACGCCTTCGCGGCGGCGAGAGCATGTTCCTGGAAGTCGACAACGGCAATATCGCTGCCCTTGGCCTTTACCGCAAGCTTGGCTTCGAGCAGGCCGGCGAGCGCAAGGGCTATTACAAGGACGCCAATGGGGCTACCTCCACAGCGCTTGTCATGAAGCGCGTTCTTCGGTAGTTCCCTTCTCGACAGGAATAGCGAGAAGGCAGCCATGACTGAGGAAGCCAAGACCCTTGAGGAGCTTTGCGCTGAACGCGGCATGCGCATGACCGAGCAGCGCCGGGTGATCGCGCGTATTCTCGAGGATTCCGAAGATCATCCCGATGTCGAGGAGCTTTATCGGCGTTCCGTCAAGGTCGATGCCAAGATTTCTATCTCGACGGTCTATCGCACCGTGAAGCTGTTCGAGGACGCCGGCATCATCGCCCGGCACGATTTCCGTGATGGCCGCTCCCGCTACGAGACGGTTCCCGAAGAACATCACGATCATCTGATCGACCTGAAGACCGGCGCCGTGATCGAATTTCGCTCACCGGAAATCGAGGCGCTGCAGGAGCGGATCGCACGCGAACACGGCTTCAAGCTCGTGGACCACCGCCTCGAACTCTACGGCATCCCGCTGAAGAAAGACGAAATCTGATACCATGGCAGTCCGGGAGCGCCGCATTTGATCGTCAGGCTGCGCATTGCCTTCGCCATTACCGTCATCATTGTCGTCAGCATCCTGCTCATGCCGCTGCAGGTGCTGGCGCTTTATTTTAACTGGAAGCTGCGTCGCACCCTGCCCCGACACTGGCATCGCATCGTCTGCTATTGTCTTGGCATCCGCATTCGCGTGCGCGGCACACTTGAGAGACGCCGGCCGCTGATGCTCTGCTCCAATCACTCTTCGTGGATGGACATCATGGTCATGTCGGCCGTTGCAGACGTTGCCTTCATCGCCAAGATCGAGGTGCGCGACTGGCCGATTTTCGGCACTCTCGCCAAGCTGCAGAAGAGCGTCTTCGTGGTGCGGGAGGAAAAACGCCGCACCGGCGATCAGGCGAACGAAATCGCCGGCCGTATGGCAGACGGCKAAATCGTCGTGCTTTTTCCCGAGGGAACGACCTCTGACGGCAATCGCCTGCTGGAGGTCAAATCGTCGCTCTTCGGTGCAGCCGCCATGGCCGTGCCGCATTCCCCGACCGGTTCTGTCATGGTCCAGCCGGTTTCCATTGCCTATACGCAGGTGCACGGTATCGCCATGGGCCGCTATCACCGCCCGCTCGCCGCATGGCCGGGCGATATCGAGCTTCTGCCGCATCTCAAAGACATCTTCAAATGTGGTGCCATCGATGCCGAAGTCTCCTTCGGCGAGGCAATCGAATATGGCGAGAAGACCAATCGCAAGGACGTCAGCGCGACGATCGCCGCCCGCATCCGCAACCTGCTGAACAGCAGCCTTCGCGGCCGCAACGTTGGCTGAGGCAAGAGTCCCTTTTCTCGAGCGCCAAAAACCACTAGATAACGCGCCATGACCCAGGACAGCGCCCTTCTTCAGGCCCCGGAGGTTTCTCTCCGCGATGGCTCCAACAGCCGCAAGGTTTTCATCAAGACCTATGGCTGCCAGATGAACGTCTATGACTCGACGCGCATGAGCGATGCTCTTGCCCGCGACGGCTATGAGCCAACCGAGGACATGGAAGAAGCCGACCTCGTCCTGCTCAATACCTGCCATATCCGCGAGAAGGCTGCCGAGAAGGTTTATTCCGCTCTCGGACGACTGCGCGAGATGAAGAAGCGCAAAGCGGCCGACGGCCGCGAGATGATGATCGGCGTTGCCGGCTGTGTGGCACAGGCGGAAGGAGAAGAGATCTTGCGCCGTGCGCCGGCAGTCGACGTCGTCATCGGCCCGCAGACCTATCACCGCCTGCCGGAGGCGCTGCGCCGCGCCAAGGAAGGCCACCGCGTCGTCGATACGGAATATGCGATCGAGGACAAGTTCGAGCATCTGCCGATCGCCGAGGCGCCGAAGATTCGTGCCCGCGGCGTGACCGCCTTCCTGACGGTGCAGGAAGGCTGCGACAAATTCTGCACCTTCTGCGTCGTGCCCTATACGCGCGGCTCGGAGGTTTCGCGACCGGTCTCGCAGATCGTCGAGGAGGCGATGAGGCTCGTCGATGGCGGCGTGCGCGAAATCACTCTGCTCGGCCAGAACGTCAATGCCTGGCACGGCCTCGGCCCGAAGGGCGAAGAGTGGAGCCTTGGCGACCTGCTCTACCGGCTTGCCGATATCCGCGGCCTTGCACGGCTTCGATATACGACCAGCCATCCGCGCGACATGGACGACCGGCTGATCGAGGCGCATCGCGACCTTCGCACGCTGATGCCTTACCTGCACCTGCCGGTCCAGGCCGGTTCGGACCGTATTCTCAAGGCGATGAACCGCCGCCACACGGCAGCTGAATATCTTTCCCTCATCGAGCGCATCCGCAAGGTCCGCCCCGATATCGCGCYCTCGGGCGACTTCATTACCGGCTTTCCGGGGGAGACAGACGGCGAATTTGAGGATACACTAAAACTCGTTGAGGAGGTTCGTTATGCACAGGCCTTCTCGTTCAAATATTCGACGCGGCCGGGTACGCCCGGTGCGGAATTGAAGGACCAGGTGCCGGAAGAAATCAAAGCAGAACGGTTGGAACGCCTGCAAGCGCTGCTTCTCAAGCAGACGCAGGAATTCAACGAGTCCTGCGTCGGCAAGGAAATCGATCTTCTCCTGGAAAAGCCGGGCCGCATGCCGGGCCAGCTCATCGGACGTTCTCCCTGGCTTCAGTCTGTGAATGTTGATGCAAAAGCATCGCAAATCGGTGACATTATTAAAGTGCGAATCACAGGAACCGGAACCAACAGCCTGTTTGCCGAACGCGCAGAGGCTGAGGTCTAACCCAAGGAGCTCGACCGCTTGAACGGACAGGAATTGGTTTCATCTTCACCGCGCCACCCACGCATTGCGAGCGACGCCAATCACTTCGTCCTGACGTTCGAGAACAACCGGTTCGCCAGCGAACTTTTCGGACAGTTCGATCAGAACCTGAAGCTCTTGGAACAGCGGCTCCATATCGATGCGCGGGCGCGTGGCAACTCCGTCGTCATTACGGGCGATGTGCTGGCGACCAATCAGGCGCGACGCACACTCGATTACCTCTATGAAAAACTCCAGAAAGGCGGCAGTGTGGAGCGTTCAGACGTGGAAGGCGCAATCCGCATGGCGGTTGCAGCCGACGACCAGCTCACGCTGCCGACGATGGAGAAAAAAGCCAAGTTGACGATGGCGCAGATTTCTACGCGCAAGAAGACGATCATCGCGCGCACGCCGACACAGGATGCCTATATGCGGGCGCTTGAGCGCTCGGAGATGGTGTTCGGCGTCGGCCCGGCCGGCACCGGCAAGACTTATCTCGCCGTCGCCCACGCAGCCCAGCTTCTGGAGCGAGGCGCCGTCGAGAAGATCATCCTTTCGCGGCCGGCCGTGGAAGCCGGCGAACGCCTCGGCTTCCTGCCGGGTGATATGAAGGAGAAGGTCGATCCTTATCTGCGCCCGCTCTACGACGCGCTTTACGACATGATCCCCGGCGACAAGGTCGAACGGGCGATCACCGCAGGCGTCATCGAAATCGCGCCGCTCGCCTTCATGCGCGGACGCACGCTCGCCAACGCCGCCGTTATCCTCGACGAGGCCCAAAACACCACGGCGATGCAGATGAAGATGTTCCTGACGCGTCTCGGCGAGAATTCGCGTATGATCATCACCGGCGACCCGAGCCAGATCGACCTGCCGCGCGGCGTCAAATCCGGCCTCGTGGAAGCGCTGCACCTGCTGAACGACGTCGAGGGCATCTCGATGGTGCGCTTCAGGGATGTCGACGTCGTGCGCCATCCGTTGGTCGGCCGCATCGTCAAGGCCTATGACGCGACCTATGTAGCGGCAAACGAAGAGGCCAGCCGGCAGGACTGATGGCCGATCTCGACATACAGATCAGCATCGAGGACACGGGCTGGCCCGCCGAAGATGTGTTGCATGCCCTTGGCGAACGCGTGCTGGGTGCGGCGGTCACTTACTTGCGGGAAGAGGAACAGCAGCCCTTCCCGACGATGCCGCCGGAAGTTTCGCTCGTCTTTACCGACGATGCCTCCATCCAGGACATCAATGCGGAATGGCGCGGCAAGGACAAGCCGACCAATGTGCTGTCGTTTCCAGCCTTCCCGGTCAAACCCGGCAAAATGCCCGGCCCGATGCTCGGCGATATCATCATCGCCCGGGAAACGGTAGAGCGCGAGGCGCATGAGCTCGAAAAGAGCTTTGACGATCATCTCACTCATCTTATGGTGCATGGTTTCTTGCATCTGCTCGGCTACGACCATATGAATAATAACGAAGCCGAAATTATGGAGGGGCTGGAGACTCGCATTTTAGCAGTACTCGGCCTATCTGACCCCTACGAGGGTCAAGACCTTAAAATGGAACCATGAGCGACTTTTCAACGAAGCCGGCGTCAGACGCCAAGGACTCCGACCAATCCTCCTCTTCCGACGAGGGTGGCAGTAGTCGACACCGACCGCCATCCTTCTGGTCACGCGCCGCGCGCATCTTAAGACCGCAACAGGGCTCGCGCCTACGCGAAGACATCGCCGATGCGCTGATGACAGACCCGGCAGCGGCCGATGCCTTTGCGCCCGACGAACGCGCGATGCTTCACAATATCCTGCGCTTCCGCGAGGTACGCGTCGCCGACGTCATGGTGCCGCGCGCCGATATCGAGGCGGTCGACCAGAACATCACGATCGGCGAGTTGATGATCCTCTTCGAGGAAAGCGGCCGCTCGCGCATGCCGGTCTATGCCGAAACGCTCGATGACCCGCGCGGCATGGTGCATATCCGCGACCTTCTTTCCTATGTTGCCAAGCAGGCGCGCAACAAGCGCCGCAGCGGTACGAAGCCTGTAGCAGGCGCGCCGGCCATCGAGGTCTCTCCGGAAAATATCCAGAAGGCGCCACGCTCGGCCAAACCCAATTTCGATCTCGGACGCGTCGACCTGCAGAAGACGCTCGCCGAAACCGGTATCATCAGACAGATCCTCTTCGTGCCGCCCTCGATGCTCGCCTCTGATCTGCTGCGTCGCATGCAGGTGAACCGTACGCAGATGGCACTGGTCATCGACGAATATGGCGGCACCGACGGTCTTGCCTCGCATGAAGACATCGTGGAGATGGTGATCGGCGATATCGACGACGAACATGACGATGAAGAAGTGATGTTCAAGCGCGTTTCGGAGGACATGTTCGTCGCTGATGCCCGCGTCGAACTCGAGGAAATTGCCGAAGCCATCGGCCCTGATTTCGACATCAGCGAGCAGATCGACGAGGTCGACACATTGGGCGGCCTGATCTTCTCGGCGCTCGGGCGTATCCCGGTGCGCGGCGAAGTCGTGCAGGCTTTGCCCGATTTTGAATTCCACATTCTCGACGCCGATCCACGCCGCATCAAGCGGGTACGCATTACCCGTAAGCGCCAGGCGATCCGCCGCCGCGCCAAGGCGGATGGTGACGGGCCGCTCATCGGCGACGGAAACGACGATCGGCCGGCTGAATCGACCGCAAACTGACCTTTCCGTAAGACGACAAGCGCGCACTTTTTTGAAAGACTGCGATTGGATTGATTCGCGGCTTTGATGGGAGTGCGCATGGAGCGGCTTGCGGACAGGGTTATCCTCGTCTGGGGTTTCAAACGGTCATTGCTTGCGATCGCAGCAGGTGCCTTTGGCGTGCTGGCGCTACCTCCCGTCGGCTTCTTCGCCGCGATGTTCGTTTCCTTCACGCTGCTCGTCTGGCTGATCGACGGGGCGGCCGCCTCGCCGGAAAGTAGTCTGCCAGGTCGGCTCTGGCCGGCATTTGCGACCGGCTGGCTGTTCRGCTTCGGCTATTTCGTTGCCGGGCTCTGGTGGCTTGGGCATGCGCTGCTGATCGATTCAGAGGAATTTGCCTGGGCTTTACCGCTCGCCATCCTCGGGCTCCCGGCCTGTCTTGCCATCTTTTACGGGTTGGCTGCAGGACTTGCCCGTATCTTCTGGTCCGACGGCATGGGGCGGATTGCAGCACTTGCTGCCAGCTTCGGCCTGCTTGAGTGGGTGCGTAGCTTCATCTTCACCGGCTTTCCGTGGAACGCCATCGGCTATGCCATGATGCCCGTGTCTGTCATGATGCAGTCCGCGCATGTGATCGGCACCATGGGGGTAACGGCTCTCTCGGTCTTCGTCTTTGCCGCCCCCGCTCTGCTCGGAACCCGGCAGGGAGCGAAGCTCGGTATCAGCCTCGCGGCAATCCTCTTTGCAGCGCATCTCGGTTACGGCGCCTATATCCTCTATCTCACGCCGAAACCCGAGCCCTTGCCCGAGGACAAGCGGCCTGTGGTTCGCCTGGTGCAGCCGGCAATCGACCAGGCCATCAAGATGGACAATGATGCAGATCGCGAGGCGATCTTCGAGACACATCTCAAGCTTTCGACGGAGGCTCCCAAAGACGGTGGCAGGAAGCCTGACATCATCGTCTGGCCGGAAACCTCGATCCCATTCATCCTCACCGATAACAAGGATGCGCTGACGCGGATCGCCGATACGCTCGACGACGACCAGATCCTGATCGCGGGCGCCGTGCGCGCCGAAGAACTCGGTCCCGGCTACCCCACACGCTATTATAACTCGATCTATGTCATCGACGGACGCGGGCAGATCGTCGCCGCCTCCGACAAGGTGCACCTCGTTCCCTTCGGTGAATATCTTCCCTTCGAAGACATGTTCAACGAACTCGGTATCCAGAATGTGGTGGAGATGCCGGGTGGTTTTTCGGCCGCCGCCAGCCGTCATTTGCTCGAGCTTCCTAGCGGGCTGAAATTCTATCCGCTCGTCTGCTACGAGATCATCTTCCCAGATGAAATGACAGGCGACATCGGCCAAGCGAATGCCATTCTCAACATCACGAATGACAGCTGGTTCGGGTCAACACCCGGTCCCTACCAGCATTTTCAGCAGGCGCGCGTACGAGCGGTCGAAACCGGTTTGCCGCTGATTCGCGATGCGAATAGTGGAATTTCGGCGGTTGTAGACCCGCGTGGCGAAATCGTGTCAGGCCTAAAATTGGACGAAATTGGCTTTATTGATGCAACTCTCGATGGATTTGAAAAAAGCAACTGGAGATCATACCCCCGCCAAACTTACTTCTGGTTGACTGAAACGTTACTGATACTGATTGCGCTAATTTCACGCAGGGGTTTTATTTTCAGGTTGAATTGACCAAAAACCCCTAAAATTGCATAGTGGCAGCAATCGGCGTTAGTAACGTATGCTTCAAGGTGGGTTATCGCGACTTGCAACGTGGCGTTACGGAATGAGGTCAGGGCATGCCGGTTAGAACAAGGTTGAATTTTTCTTTGCTAGGGCACGACCATGATTGAAAATAAGAAGAAGCCGAATCCTATCGACATTCATGTCGGCAGCCGCATTCGACTTCGCCGTACTATGTTGGGAATGAGTCAGGAGAAGCTCGGCGAAAGCCTCGGCATCACCTTTCAGCAAATCCAGAAATACGAGAAGGGCACCAACCGCGTTGGCGCCAGTCGACTCCAGAATATTTCAAGCATCCTCAACGTCCCCGTTTCCTTCTTCTTCGAAGACGCTCCCGGCGAACATTCCGGTGCTCTGAGTGGCATGTCGGAAGCCTCGAGTTCAAACTACGTCGTCGATTTCCTCTCCTCTTCGGAGGGACTTCAGCTCAACCGCGCGTTTGTAAAGATCACCGATCCCAAGGTTCGTCGCAAGGTCGTCGAACTGGTGAAGGCACTGGCGGCGGAAGCCGACTCCGACTGAGCGTCCCCACGCTCAGGAAAACTCAAGGGCGGCTCAAAAGGCCGTCTTTTTGCGTTTTTGGGGCAAAATTTGTCATTTCGCCGTAGATATAAAGATATATTTATGTCCTTCTGTGCTTGTCATTGTGGCACGAAATGAGTACCTACTAGACCGCTTTTGTTCTTTGAGGGGAATCCCGAAATGCGCGCGAATTATTTCTTTACCAGCGAATCTGTTGCCGAAGGTCATCCGGACAAGGTGTGTGACCGCATCTCCGACGAGATCGTCGATCTGGTTTACCGCGAAGCGGCAAAGACAGGCGTCAATCCGTGGGGCGTGCGCATTGCCTGCGAAACCCTTGCAACGACCAACCGCGTCGTCATCGCCGGCGAAGTTCGCCTGCCGCCGAGCCTGATGAAGAAGGACAAGGACGGCAACGACGTCATCAATCCGTCGAAGTTCAAGGCTGCTGCCCGCCGCGCCATCAAGGACATCGGTTACGAGCAGGACGGCTTCCACTGGAAGAAGGCCAAGATCGACGTGCTGCTCCACTCGCAGTCTGCCGACATCGCGCAGGGCGTGGACAGCGCCGCCGACCAGCAGGGCGACGAAGGTGCCGGCGACCAGGGCATCATGTTCGGCTACGCCTGCAAGGAAACCCCAGACCTCATGCCGGCGCCGATCTACTATTCCCACAAGATCCTTCAGCTGCTCGCTACCGCCCGCAAGAAGGGCGAAGGCGAAGTCGCAAAGCTCGGCCCCGACGCCAAGAGCCAGGTGACCGTACGCTATGTCGACGGCAAGCCGGCGGAGGCCACCTCGATCGTTCTTTCCACCCAGCATCTCGACGACAGCTGGGATTCGAAGAAGGTTCGCAGCGTCGTCGAACCCTATATCCGCGAAGCCCTTGGCGACCTGAAGATCGCTGACGATTGCAAGTGGTACATCAACCCCACCGGCAAATTCGTCATCGGCGGCCCGGATGGTGACGCCGGCCTTACCGGCCGCAAGATCATCGTCGACACCTATGGCGGCGCTGCTCCGCATGGCGGCGGCGCGTTCTCCGGCAAGGACACGACCAAGGTCGACCGTTCGGCCGCCTATGCTGCCCGCTACCTCGCCAAGAACGTCGTAGCCGCCGGCCTTGCCGACCGCTGCACGATCCAGCTCTCCTACGCTATCGGCGTTGCCCAGCCGCTGTCGATCTATGTCGACCTGCACGGCACCGGCAAGGGTGTTTCCGAGGACCAGGTCGAAGCTGCGATCCGCGAGAACATGGACCTGTCGCCGTCGGGCATTCGCCGTCACCTCGACCTGAACAAGCCGATCTATGCCAAGACCTCGGCTTACGGCCATTTCGGGCGCAAGGCCGGCCGCGACGGCTCGTTCTCCTGGGAGCGCACGGATCTCGTGAAGGGCCTCAAGGACGCCGTCAAGACCAAGGCTGCTGCATGACGGACATGGAACGCCGGGGCCGCGCGACCGAAGCCTTCTTCGGTCGCCGCAAGGGGAAGGCGCTGCGCGAACAGCAGGCCGAAAGGCTCACTACCCTGCTCCCGGCATTCCTCATCGACCTTTCGGCGGCTCCCCCGGAGCCGCCGATGAATCTCTTCCCTGATCCGGTCGAAAGAATGCGGCTGGAGATCGGCTTCGGCGGCGGGGAACATCTCATTCATCGCGCGCTGGAAACACCGTCAACGGGCTTTATCGGCGTCGAGCCTTTTGTGAACTCCATGCAGAAGCTGCTGGCGCGCGTCGACGAAACGGGTGCGCGCAACGTGCGCGTCTACAATGACGACGCGACGCAGCTCCTCGACTGGCTTCCCGATCATTGCCTCGATCAGATCGACCTGCTCTATCCGGACCCCTGGCCGAAGCGGAAGCACTGGAAGCGGCGCTTCGTCTCGAAGACCAATCTCGACCGTTTCCACCGCGTGCTGAAGCCAGGCGGGCTCTTCTGCTTCGCCTCGGATATCGACACCTATGTGAACTGGACTMTGTTGAAATGCCGCGACCATGGCGGCTTTGAATGGATGGCGGAAAATGCCGCCGACTGGCTGACGCCCTATGAAGGCTGGCCGAGCACCCGCTATGAAGCCAAGGCGCGCMGCGAAGGCCGCTCCTCGGCCTATCTCACGTTCAAGCGCGTCTGACCTAGTCTACGAGATCGCCACGGCGTTCGGAACAGCCGATGACGGCGGTTGCCCTTGTCGCCGGAAGGTTTTCGAGGATCGAAAGAATGCCGGACTGCCGAGCTATACCGCACGGCTCTCAACCAAGCGCTGCTGGTCGTATGTCCCGGGAGGATTCGGAAAGAGAGCAAGATCGACGCCACGCGCATCGGCTCAGAGCAAATCGCTCGATATCGCATCGGCCGCAGTCTCAGCGTTGTCGAAAACGGGAAAACGCTGGAAGGCGGCTATACGCATGGGCAAGGGACCCGCATGTGGCCCTTGC
Source organism: Rhizobium sp. 05L429 (assembly GCF_056397645.1). Taxonomy (NCBI): domain Bacteria; kingdom Pseudomonadati; phylum Pseudomonadota; class Alphaproteobacteria; order Hyphomicrobiales; family Rhizobiaceae; genus Rhizobium; species Rhizobium sp. 05L429. The sequence continues at coordinate 26,613 of NZ_JBFTNV010000008.1, forward strand.
ATCGCCCATTGCCCTTATTCACACATGCATTCTGACGGCCAGCCCTGCGGCAGGCCGGTCGTGATCAATGCAGGCTGACCGTCTTCAGCTCGTCTTCGGCAGCCTTGAAGAAGGTGCTGGAGCGGTTATCCGTCAGCAGGATCGGCGTACCATCGGCGCCGAACAATGCCCAGAGATCAACGCTTGGATCGATATCCGGCGCCTCAGGGAAGCACCTTGCAACCTCTTCGTTGCGTATTTTGCGGATATAGGCGACCTCGCCATTGCCGATGCCGGCAAGTTCGGACTTGGTCAAACGCGACGTGGCTTCTTTCATCAACATTCCTGTTCCTCCGGGAGAAGGGACCAACGGTTCAGCAAACCGTTGTGCTACTGTGAAACCGAAATGTTAATTTTCTTGACCATGCGGGCCGGTTCCGGGCGAATTAGATCAACCGACAGCAGACCGTTCTTGAGGCTTGCGCTTAGAACCTGCATGCCATCGGCGAGAACGAAGGTGCGCTGGAACTGCCTGGCCGCAATGCCGCGATAGAGATAATCGCGCTCGCCCTGATCGACCTGGCGGCCACGGATCAGAAGCTGGTTTTCCTCAGTGGAAACATCGAGGTCTTCTTCGCTGAAACCGGCAACGGCAAGCGTGATGCGGAGCCGTTCAGGCGCGTCGTAACCTGCCGCGATGCGTTCTATGTTATAGGGTGGATATCCGTCGCTTGCCTTGGAAATCCGCTCAAGCGTCTTTTCCATGGCATCGAAGCCCAGAAGTAGCGGGCTGGCGAAAGGGGTAATGCGACTCATCTTCCAAAGTCCTTGATGCAAGCGACCTCTCCGGACCTCACAAGCAGCATCCGGGTACCGCTAATATGGGAACGACGGTTGCCCGCTGCAAGGCGCGATGGCCACCCAACCAGGCCTCCCCCATTTTAAGGCGAAGCCTCACAAGACCGCTTCCTTGACAAAGGACGCAACGCCCCGCATCAAAACATGCCCCGGCGCGATGTGCTGATTTGTTACGGGAGCATGAAGACAATGAGAAGGTGCATGCCAGAGCGACGCGCACCAGAGGATGGAACGATTCGGATGGCAGAACCGAGAAAAATCATTATCGACACCGACCCCGGCCAGGACGATGCCKCCGCGATCATGTTGGCCTTCGGCAGCAGGCAAGAGCTTGACGTGCTGGGCATCACTACCGTCGCCGGCAATGTGCCGCTGTCTCTGACGAGCCGCAACGCGCGCATCATCTGCGAGCTTTGCGAGCGGACTGACATCAAGGTCTTTGCCGGCGCCGACCGGCCGATCGCCCGCAAGCTGGTTACCGCCGAGCATGTGCATGGCAAGACCGGCCTCGATGGCCCGACCCTTCCCGAGCCGACGATGCCGCTGCAGGCACAGCATTCCGTCGACTTCATTATCGAAACGCTGCGACGCGAGCCGGAAGGCACCGTCACGCTCTGTACGCTCGGACCGCTGACCAATATCGGCATGGCTTTCCGGAAGGCGCCCGACATCATTCCGCGTATCCGCGAGCTTGTGATGATGGGTGGCGGTTTCTTTGAAGGCGGCAATATCACGCCGGCTGCGGAATTCAACATCTACGTCGATCCGGAAGCGGCCGACATTGTGTTTCGCTCGGGCGTGCCTGTCGTCATGATGCCGCTCGACGTCACGCACCAGCTTCTGACCCGCAAGGACCGGGTGAAGCGGATGGCCGAGATCGGCACCGCGCCGGCCAAGGCGATGGTGGAGATGCTGGAATTCTTCGAGCGCTTCGACATCGAAAAATACGGCTCGGACGGCGGCCCGCTGCACGACCCGACGACGGTGGCCTACCTGCTGAAACCCGAACTCTTCAAGGGCCGGGACTGCAATGTCGAGATCGAGGTGACGTCGGAGCTGACAGTCGGCATGACGGTCGTCGACTGGTGGCATGTGACCGACCGCAAGCGCAATGCGAAGGTCATGCGCCACGTGGATGCCGACGGATTCTTCGATCTGCTGATCGAGCGCTTCGCGCGGATATGATCCACCAAGGTTAGACAGGAACAGAAAAGGCCGCCAGCGCGGCCTTTTCTTAATTGTCGGGCGTCCTTATCGTCTTAGGCGTCCTTCTCGTCCAGCACCGAGTTGGCCTCGGCTTCGACGAGTTTCGGACCACCCTTGGCAACGCCGACCATGGCCGGGCGCAGCACGCGTTCGCCGATGKAGAAACCGGCCTGCACCACCTGCACGACCGTATTGTTCGGCACTTCGGTATTCGGCACTTCGAACATCGCCTGATGGAAGTTCGGGTCGAACTTCTGGCCAACCGGCTCCAGCTTGCGAACGCCGTGGCGCTCGAGAGCCGAGAGCATTGAACGCTCGGTCATATCCACACCTTCAATCAGCGTGGTCAGGCCGGCATCGGCCGTTTCCTTCACTTCGGCAGGAATGGAGTCGAGCGCGCGGCGCAGGTTGTCCGAGACGGCCAGCATGTCGCGAGCGAAGCCTGCGACGGAATAGGACTTGGCATCCTTGACCTCGCGCTCCGTGCGGCGGCGCAGATTGTCCATTTCGGCCGCGAGCCGCAAATAGCGGTCGCGCAGTTCGGCATTCTCGGCCTTCAGAAGCTCAAGCGGATCTGGTTCGCTTGCAGCTGCTTCCTTCACGGCTTCATTCTCGACGTTTGCGGCAGCGTGGGCTGCGGCTTCTGCCGCAGCTGCGTCAGGTCCGTTTTGCGTCGTTTCATCAGTCATGACGGTCTCCGGTTCATATATTCTCAGATGCGCCCGATATCGATGTTTGGCCGGAAAAAATCAAGTCTGCGTGACGAAGAAGCTGAAATTCAGCCGGTTTCGCGTGAGGGATCAGAGAGATCCGCGCGAAAGGCGCGACACGAGCTGGGCCGTATAGTCCACCATCGGCACGATGCGGGAATAATTAAGCCGCGTGGGGCCAATCACGCCCACCGCTCCGACAATGCGGTCGTCGTCATCGCGATAGGGGGCAACGATCAGGGAGGAACCGGAAAGCGAGAAGAGCTTGTTCTCCGAACCGATGAAGATGCGCACGCCGGGTCCGCTTTCAGCAAGGTTCAGGAGCTCGATCAAGCTGTCCTTCTTCTCCAGGTCGTCAAAGAGCAGGCGCAGACGGTCGAGGTCTTCCGCCCCGCCCACGCCTTCCAGCAGGTTTGCGCGGCCGCGGATGATGAGTTGCGCTGGCTTTGTCTCGTCCGAGTTGCCGGCCCATACGGCAATGCCACGCTCCACGAGATCCCGCGACAGCGCATCGAGCTCGTGGCGAACTTCATCTTTCAGTCGGCTCAATTGCAGGCGCAATTCCGGCAGCGTTTGCCCGGTCATGTGCGCGTTGAGGAAATTTGCGGCTTCGGTGAGCTGCGAAGAGGTAACGCCCGCAGGCAGCTCGATGATTCGGTTTTCCACCTGATCGTGATCACCGACAAGCACGGCCAGAGCCTTGGTAGGCTCCAGGCGGATGAACTCGACATGCTTCAGCACCGAATCGCTCTTGGACGTGATGACGAGGCCGGCGCCGCGCGAAATGCCCGAGWGCATGCGACTTGCCTCGTTCATCATCGATTCCACGGGATTGTCGCGGTTTCCGGCCCGCACCTGTCGGTCGATGCTGGCGCGCTCCTCGACAGAGAGATCGCCGACCTGCATGAAGGCATCGACAAAGAAGCGCAGCCCCACCTGCGTGGGCAGGCGGCCGGCACTGACATGCGGCGAATAGATGAGCCCCAGTTCTTCCAGGTCGCTCATGACATTGCGCACAGAGGCGGGCGACAGTGACATGGGCAGAAGACGTGACAGATTGCGGGAACCCAACGGTTCGCCGTGCTCCAGATAACCTTCGACGATACGTCGGAAGATTTCCTTGGATCGTTCATCCAGCGCGGCCACGGCATCCGAAACCGATGTCGACCTGTAGCTCATGAACTTTCGCACCCGTACTGAATGATATCCGGGAAATATAGCCAAACTTACCCCCGTGGCAAAAGGGAATTTGCAAATGCACGCAGCCAATCGTAGAAGCGGGCGACAATACAGATGCAGGCATGGCATTGCCGGGACCCGCTCACGCTTTTCGGCATCATGTTTCAGGAGAAGAGAATGCGGCCTTCAGGCAGAAAAACAGACCAGATGCGCAAGGTCTCCTTCGAGCGCAATTTTTCCAAGCATGCCGAAGGCTCCTGCCTGGTGAAATTCGGCGATACGCATGTGCTCTGCACGGCAAGCCTTGAAGACAAGACACCGCCATGGCTGCGCAATAGCGGCAAGGGCTGGGTTACCGCCGAATACGGCATGTTGCCGCGCGCGACAGGCGAGCGTATGAAGCGCGAAGCCGCTACCGGCAAACAGGGTGGCCGCACGCAGGAGATCCAACGCCTCATCGGCCGTTCGCTGCGCGCTGTGGTCGACCTGACCGCGCTCGGCGAGCGCCAGATCACGCTCGACTGCGACGTTATCCAGGCGGATGGCGGCACGCGTACGGCCTCCATCACCGGGGCCTGGATTGCGCTTTACGACTGCCTGCGCTGGATGGAAACCCGCAACATGATCAAGGCCGACCGCGTCCTGAAGGATCATGTCGCGGCGATCTCCTGCGGCATCTTCGCCAGCCAGCCGGTTATCGACCTMGACTATCTCGAAGATTCTTCTGCCGAAACCGATGCCAATTTCGTCATGACGGGCGCCGGCGGTATCGTCGAGATTCAGGGCACGGCGGAAGGCACGCCTTTCACCGAGGAAGAATTTTCTTCGCTGATGGGCCTTGCCAAGGCCGGTATCGCCGAACTGGTGGACCTGCAGAAGCAGGCAATCGCCTGAGGGCATCCGTTCGGGCCTATCAATGAATTTTCCTTGTCCCCGTTTCGGGGACAGCCGGACCAAGAGGCGGTAATGGCCCACCCGATCGAAGGCATTCTTGAAACCGCGCTTTATGCCGCAGATCTCGATGCGGCTGAAGCCTTCTACGGGAATGTGCTGGGTCTCGAGAAGATCGCACGGTCGGGCAACCGCCATGTGTTCTTCCGGTGCGGATCGGGCGTACTGCTGATCTTTAACCCGAAGGAAACGATGAAGCCGCCGGCACCTGACAGTCTGCAGGTTCCGCCGCATGGCACGACCGGAAAGGGCCATGCCTGCTTCAGGGTTTCGGGAGATTATCTCGATCAGATGGCCAGGAAGCTGCAGGCAGCCGGTATCGGTATCGAATCCGAGGTTCACTGGCCGCAGGGCGGCCGATCGATTTATTTCCGCGATCCTGATGGCAACAGCCTGGAATGCGCGGAGGCGAAAATCTGGGGCATGGAATAAGGATATTTTATGCGTAAGCTCGAAACCAAGACCATTGTCGTTGCCAGCCATAACCAGGGCAAGATCCGCGAGATTCAGGATCTGATCGGGCCGCTCGGCTTTACCGCCAAATCGGCTGCCGAACTCAATTTCATCGAACCCAAGGAAACCGGGACGACCTTCGAGGAAAATGCGACGATCAAGGCGCTCGCCTCGGCTGAAGCCTCGGGCATGCCGGCGCTTTCTGACGATTCGGGTCTCGTCGTCGATGCACTCGGCGGCGATCCGGGTGTCTACACGGCCGACTGGGCGGAGACCGGCAACGGCACCCGCGATTTTGGCATGGCGATGGAAAAGGTCGAGAAGGCACTGGAAAAGGCCGGCGCCAAGAAGCCCGAACAGCGCACCGCGCGTTTCGTCAGCGTGCTCTGCCTTGCCTGGCCGGATGGCCATACCGAGCTTTTCCGCGGCGAAGTGGAAGGCACCGTCGCCTGGCCGCCGCGCGGAATGCAGGGTTTCGGCTATGATCCGGTTTTCCAGCCGGAAGGCTATGATGTGACGTTCGGCGAGATGAGCGCGGAAGAAAAGCATGGCTGGAGTATCGGCAAACCGCAGGCTCTGTCGCATCGCGCCCGCGCCTTCAAGCTCTTTGTCGAAACCTGCCTGGAAGCATAGGGCCAAGCTTTGAACATGATCGAGTCGCCTGCGCTGATGCCCGACGCAAAGCTTCTGCCAGATACCGGCGAGCCCGGTTTCGGGGTCTATGTGCATTGGCCTTTCTGCGCGGCGAAGTGTCCCTATTGCGATTTCAACAGCCATGTCCGGCATCAGCCGGTCGATCAGGAGCGCTATGTCGCCGCTTTCCTGAAGGAGATCGCCACTGCCCGCCAGATGAGCGGGCCGAAGACGGTGACCAGCATCTTCCTCGGCGGGGGCACGCCCTCGCTGATGAAGCCGGAAACGGTCGATGCGATCCTTGATGGCATTTCGCGGTACTGGCATGTGCCTGATGGCATCGAGATCACGATGGAGGCCAACCCTTCCAGCGTCGAGGCGGAACGCTTCCGCGGCTATCGCGCTGCCGGCGTCAACCGTGTGTCGCTCGGCGTGCAGGCGCTCAACGACCGTGACCTGAAATTCCTCGGGCGGCTGCACGACGTCGCCGATGCGCTGAAGGCGATCAAGCTGGCGCGCGACATCTTCCCGCGCATGTCCTTCGACCTGATCTATGCCAGGCCGAACCAGACGGTGGAAGAATGGGAGCGCGAACTGAAGGAAGCGATCTCCTATGCGGTCGATCATCTCTCGCTCTATCAGCTGACCATCGAGGAAGGCACGCCCTTCTATGGCCTGCACAAGGCCGGAAAGCTGATCGTGCCTGATGGGGACCAGTCCGCTGAACTCTATGAGGCCACGCAGGAAATCACCGAGCGTGAAGGACTGCCTGCCTATGAGGTGTCCAACCACGCCCGGCCCGGCGCGGAGAGCCGACATAACCTCACCTATTGGCGCTACGGTGATTATGCCGGCATCGGCCCTGGCGCGCATGGGCGCCTGACGCGCTGCGCAGAAAAGATCGCAACCGCTACGGAACGCAAACCTGAGGCTTGGCTGGACCTCGTCGAGCGCGACGGGCACGGCATCGTCGACGAGGAGCGCCTCGGCTTCGAGGAACAGTCCGACGAACTGCTATTGATGGGCCTGCGCCTGAAAGAAGGCGTCGATCTCGCTCGCTGGCAGCAGCTTTCCGGCCGCGATCTCGATCCGAAACGCGAAGAGTTTTTACTGGAACACSGCTTCATCGARCGGATCGGCAATTCGCGGCTGCGCTGCACTCCGTCAGGCATGCTGATCCTCGATTCCGTCGTCGCGGACCTCGCCTGCTGAATCACATCAGGCAGTGCGCCTCTTCCCCAAGTTGACGAGCCTTCCATCGATCGCCGCAAGGCCGACGGCGATCAGCGCCATGCCGATCAGATGCTTGAGCTGCAACTGCTCGCCGAGCGCTAGCGCCCCTAGCAGGATCGCACTGACGGGGATCAAGAAGGTTACCAGCATCAGGTTGGTGGCTCCAGCCGTGGCCAGGATTCGGAAGAACAGAACATAGGCCACAGCCGTGGAGAGTATCGCGAGGCCGAGCAGCGCCAGCCAGGTCTCGGCAGAGGGGATGGCGAGCGTCCAGGGTTGGTCGGCAATCAGGGCGATCGGCAGCATGAGCACAGTCGAAGCCGTCACCTGTCCGGCGGCTGGGATCAAAGGCGCCAGGCCCATCCGGCGGAATCGCCGGCCCCAGATGCCTGCCAGGGAGTAGGAGAAGGCCGCACCGAGGACCGCGAGCTGGGCGAGCACGTTCGAACCGAGATCCCTCAAGACATCGAAGCCGATCATGTAGGCTACGCCGGCAAAACCGACGATCACGCCGAAGAGACGGTTTGCCGTCAGCTTCTCGTCTGCCGTCAGCAGGTGGGCGACGACCACGGCGAAAAGCGGCGTCGTGGCGTTGAGGATCGAGGCAAGGCCGCTCGCAATATGCGTCTGGCCCCAGACGATCAGGCAGAAGGGGATCATATTATTCAAGAGTCCCATGCCGAAGAAAGCGATCYAGCTCTGCCTGTCGCGCGGCATGGTATGTCCCATCGCCCGCACGATCAGATTGAGCGCGATGGCGGCAAGTAGCACGCGCGCGGTCACGATCGTGAAAGGCGGCAGCGCCTTCACCAGAATGCCGTTGAAGAAGAAGGAGCCGCCCCAGAGAAGCGACAAGACGATCAGCATGGCCCATTCACCGGTTCCCATGGTTCTCTGTACAGCCATGATAATCTCCTTCATCGAGCTTTGCTAAATCGTTCTCTCGAGCAAACCGACGCAGATTTGCCAGAGACATTTGTTTTTATTAGTATCTCTACGTGTCCGGCAAACGAGCATTTCTCCTCGTATAATTGAGCTGAGCTAAATCATGGTTGATCCCTTGCCTTCGCTCTCGGCCTTGCGCGCCTTCGAGGCAGCGGCGCGCCATCTCAGCATGACGCAGGCAGCGCACGAGCTGCATGTCACACCGGGCGCTGTCAGCTTGCAGATTCGCGATCTCGAGGCCTCGCTTGGCGTGTCGCTTTTCGAGCGGCGTACGCGGCAGATTCTGCTGACGACCGAGGGCCGCGATTACTTCGCGACGCTGCGCACAGCCTTCCAACTCGTGCGCGAGGCAACGGCATCGCTGACGGCACGGCGGCGCGGCAATTCACTGGCGCTTACCTGTACGGCCGGTTTTGCGACGCACTGGCTGTTGCCACGGCTTCAGCGGTTCGAGGACATGCATCCTGATATCGATGTGCGCATCAGTGCCTCCCATCGCATGTTCGATTTCGAACGTGACGGGATCGATCTCGCCATCCGCCACGGACTTGGCGGCTACGAGGGGCTGATCAGCGAGCGTCTGGTGGATGATGAACTGGTGCCGGTCTGCACGCCGGCGATTGCGGTGGCCCTCGGCGCCCATCCTTCCCCGGATCAGCTTGCGGGTTATCAGCTCATCCACGACGTCTACCGCCGCGATTGGCAGCTCTGGCTGGCGGCAGCGGGCGCCACTAGGGTGGATGCCTCCCGCGGCCCGATCTTCAGCGACGGCAACGGCGCCTTCGAGGCGATGAAATCTGGTTTCGGCGTGGCGCTGATGCGACGCTCCTTCATTGGGAAGGAGCTTGCCGAAGGCCTGCTCGTGGCGCCGTTTCCGCTGGGGCTCGCAAGCAGGCTTGCCTACCATCTGGTCTATCCAGGCACAGCGCTGGAACGACCGGCGGTCGCTGCCTTCCGGCGCTGGCTGCTTTCAGAAGCTCACAGCTAGTTCCGATGAGTCGTGCCTGTTTTGAACAGGCTGCCCGTCGGGGTCTTCAGGAACATGTCCAGCGGAATATGCTCCTGATGCAGGAAGCCGTTGGCCGGCAGCAGGCCGTCGCGGACCATCTCGATGACGGCAACCACAGAAGCCGACGTCGTCCAGGCGATCGCCGTGCGCCGTGCGCCGGCAATCTCGATCGGGTAATAGGCGCGCACGAACTCCTTGCGGCGCAGGCCGCCATTGACTGTGCCTTCGGCCGCGACGTGCACGTAGACGACGTCGTCATCGACCGGCGGCTTTGCATTGGTCAGGATCTCGCCGGCAAGCTGGCGCCTGTCGCGCATCAGAAGCTCGTGGAAGAAGAAATTCATCAGCTCCATGTGGCCAGGATAACGCATCGTCTTGTAGTCGAGATTGTCGACCTTGCCGAGCATGGTGTCACACATGGTGCCTAGCCCGCCCGAGGTCGTGAAGGCTTCCAGCTTGACGCCGCCGACATAGATCGTCTCGTGCCACTCCATGGGCGAGACGAGCTTGCGTACGCCGCCCTCGATGACCTCGCAATCGTTCAGATATTCATTGACCACACCTTCCGGCGACCAATTGAAAGCATAACCCAGAAGCCCGGTCGGGTTCTGCGGCAGGGCGCCGACACGCATGCGGATCGAGCGGCAGCGGTCGAAGCCATCGGCAAGGCTTGCGCCGACGATGCCGACGAAACCGGGCGCCAGGCCGCATTGCGGCGCCATCAGGCCGCGAGCGGTCTTGGAAAGCTCGATGATGAAATTGGTGGTCGGCACATCCTCGGTCAGATCAAAATAGTGGATGCCGGCGAGATGAGCCGCCCGAGCCAGCTCTATATTCAGATGATAGGGTAGGCAGGACAGGACCGCTTCGACGCTCGACAGCAACTCGCCGATGACGGAGGTACTGGTGATATCGCCGGATCGGCATTTAAACGGCAGATCGCCCTGAGGCAGGTGCGCATCGACGCCGATCACCTCGAAGCCGCCCTCATGCAACAGCGTCGCTGCCAGCCGTCCGACCTTGCCGAGGCCGACCACGGCAATTTTCTGAAAACTCATTGATATCCTCCCGAGCGCCGGCTTTTTCACTGGCGCGTTTTTCTCACGTGGAGGCTGTATAGAATAAAATACTTATAAAAGAAAACAGCCGGGATCGCTCCCGGCTGTCGGATGGCGATGGCAATCCACCGCCTATTCGTTGATGAGGCGCTTCAGAAGCTCGATCTCATGCGAAAGCTTCGTGTCTCCCGAGATCAGTTCCTCGATCTTGCGAACGGCGTGCAAAACCGTCGTGTGATCGCGTCCGCCGAATCGGCGGCCGATTTCCGGGAAGGAGCGCGGCGTCAGTGTCTTCGCCAGATACATGGCGATCTGGCGCGGCTTGACGATGACACGCGTGCGGCGGTTCGAGACCAATTCCTGTCGCGAGACGTTGTAGTGACGCGCGACGATACGCTGGATATCCTCGATACGCACACGGCGCGGCTCACCGGAACCGACGAGATGGGCCAGAAGCTCATCCACGCGCTCGATCGACAGGTTCGGCTCGAAGGAGCGGCGGAAGATCAACTGGTTGAAGGCGCCTTCCAGCTCACGGCCGCTTGCCGTGACGTTGCGGGCGACGTGCTGCAGCAGATCGGTCGGGATTTCCAAGGACGGATCTTCCAGACGGGCGACCGCAAGACGACGATTCAGGATTTCGAGACGCATCTCGTAGTCGGGACCATCGAGTTCGATGGCAACACCACCCTGCAGACGCGAGCGGACGCGTGGATCGAGCGATTCCAGCTCCCACGGCGCCCGGTCGCCGGCGACGACAACCTGCTTGGCGCTGTCGAGCAGCATGTTCAGCAGGTGGCAGAACTCGTGCTGGATCATCTTGCCCTGCAGGAACTGCATGTCGTCGATGATGAGAAGATCGATGGCACGCAGCGAATCCTTCAGCGTCAGTGCATCATTGTCGCGGATTGCGGTCGCAAAACGCCACATGAAGTATTCGGCCGTCAGATAGACAACGCGCAGGCCACGCGGGTTCTGCACGGCGGCATTGGCGATCGCCTGCAGCAGATGCGTCTTGCCGAGGCCGACGGTCGCGTGGACAAAGAGCGGGTTGAAGCGCACAGCGCCCTGACCTGCTTCCGCGATGGTCTTTGCGGCGGCGAGCGCCACACGGTTGGAGCTCCCCTCGACGAAAGTGTCGAAGGTGAAGCGGGAATCCAGCGGCGAGCCAAAGAGCGGCGAACCGACATTTGCCGGGCGCGCCGCAGCGGCGGCCGAAACAGCCTGCTGAACGATCTGCCCCGCCGGCTGGGCAGATGCCGGGCGGCGAAGCTGGGTGGGCTGGGTGACCGTCTCGACGGAGACTGCATCGTCCAGCGCCTTCGTACCGATGCGCGTTGCCGTGCGCACAAGGATTTCGACCTTCAGGATTTCGGAATCTTCGGCCTGGAAAAGACCGGTGATGAGATCGAGATACCTGTTGTTGATCCACGACTTCAGAAAGGTCGTGGGAACGGAAAGACGAACGACGCTCTTGGAAACCGAATGAAGCTTGAGCCGTGCAAACCAGCTTGCATAGACGTCAGGACCGACTTGTGCCTTCAGACGCGCGCTAACGCGGTCGAAGAGAACGCCATGCTTCATATCCGTCTTTTCTTCCTTCGCGCCCAGGTGAATGGAACCGAAAGACTGCTGTGCAGCTTCCCCGTTATCCAGTGCACCCGTCGTAATCKAATTCATCTGCATAATGCCGCCTTTCATTTCCTCGGGMGGTCATTTGCTAACAGCCGCCCGATCATTCCCCGCTTTKACAAAGCCGACGGCACCCTCATGAGCCATCCGCCTGCCGGTTCACACAAACACTGTCCTGTTTCCAGGACCGACACGGAGCCCCTGCGGTGGTCGCGTTCATGCGACAACCGTCACGAATTCTCCATGTCAGGATGGCAGCCGATMCTCGTTTTTCGCCTGCCAGCCCGAACGCAATGTTACTCTATCCCCTGCCCTTCTCCTGGCCTCGCGCAAAACGTGTGGCCACGAAGCGCACAAAACGTCCCCGTCCCGTGACAGCCACGTCACGGCACAATGTCGTCGAGTGCGTTGAGAAAACGGAAGCTGTGCGCTCCGTTGCAAGTGACACAGTGTCATCATCCCGCCGACTTGGCAGTTTGGACTGACTTCTGCAGGTGATGTCCGCGCCCTTTGCTGGACGCCATTTAGGCAGGATCAAAAGGCAAGATCAACGATGAATTTTACGCAAAATTAACAAGCGGCCATTGACTCCGGCGGGGCCTTTAGGGCGTCACACCAACGTCAAAAAAGAATCGCTTTTGAATCAAGGAGATTCCCCTGCTGGGCTATTTTGGACACGTATAAAAAGAAAAAAGAAAAAATCTTCTTGACTCATTTGGGGCCACGGGCTGCGTGACCAGAGTCGCAAGCCTTGAAAGGATCCTTGCGTAAGCCATTGTTTTAAAACAATTTTTCCTGTCATGCCTCTGACACGAAATCGTCGCCGGATTAACTATATCCGCGGCGGCCAGCTGAATCGAAAAAGCCCGGTAAAATTACCGGGCTAATCATAACGAGCAATTCGTTAATGAAATATTTAGGCGCTTGCAGAGGCCGAAAGAGCCTTCACACGAGCAGCAAGGCGCGAGACCTTGCGGGATGCTGTGTTGGCGTGAAGGACGCCCTTGCTTGCGGCGCGTGCCAGCTCTGGCTCAGCGACAATGAAGGCTTCCTTTGCCTTGGCAGCATCACCAGCCGCGAGCGCCTCTTCGACCTGGCGAACGTAGGTGCGAACGCGCGAACGGCGAGCCTTGTTGGTTGCGGTACGGCGAGCGATCTTGCGAGTCGCCTTTTTCGCCGAGGTTGTATTGGCCATGGATGCCTCTCTCAAGAATTCGAACAAAACTCCGCCATTACCGCGCTGGCCCTGCGGCCACTCAATTCAGCAATACGGGAGCATTAGCGGAAAACCAGAGCGGCTTTCCGAACCGTGGGCGGGCATATAACTCTAAAGCTGCGCGACGTCAACGCGCATTTTCAAGGAAAAGCCCCTTTCCCAGCGCCGCCCGCTCACCTGTTCCTGAAGACCGGTTTGCGCTTCTCGACGAAGGCAGCCATGCCCTCTTTCTGGTCCTCGGTCGCAAAGAGGCTCTGGAAGAGACGGCGCTCGAAACGCAGACCTTCCTCCAGCGTGGTCTCGAAGGCGCGGCTGACTGCCTCCTTAGCCATCAATACCGAGGGACGCGACAGCGATGCGATCTTGGCGGCCGCCTCCAGTGTCTCGTCTAGAAGCCGCTCAGGCGCCACCACACGCGAAACGAGTCCCGAGCGCTCGGCTTCGGCCGCATCCATCATGCGACCGGTCAGGATAAGGTCCATTGCCTTGGCCTTGCCGACCGCTCGCGTCAGGCGCTGCGAGCCACCAATCCCCGGAATGACCCCCAGCGTGATCTCCGGCTGGCCGAACTTCGCCGTCTCCGAGGCGATGATGAAGTCGCAAAGCATGGCAAGCTCGCACCCGCCGCCGAGTGCAAAACCGCTGACGGCAGCGATGATCGGCTTGCGGGCCTTGGCGATCTCATCCCAGCCGCTGATGAAATCGCTCTTATAGACCTCGGCGAAATCGAGCGGCTGCATTTCCTTGATATCGGCGCCGGCGGCAAAGGCGCGCTCGGAACCGATCAGCACGATCGCGCCGATGGCATCATCCGCGTGAAAGGCCGCATAAGCGCGCTTCAATTCCTTGAGCACTATCGAATTCAGGGCGTTCAGCGCCTGCGGCMGGTTCAGCGTGATCAGACCAACATTGCCGCGGGTTTCGACGATCAGGGTTTCATAGGCCATCGCGCGCTCCTATTTTTGGCAGGTGGCACAATAGAAGGTGGAACGGCCAGCCTGCACGATGCGCGAGACCGTACCGCCACAGCCCGGCGTGCGGCAAGCAAGACCTTCGCGATCATAGACGGAAAAGGAATGCTGGAAGTAACCGAGCGAGCCATCCGTCTGAATGTGGTCGCGCAGTGACGATCCGCCGGCAGCGATCGCATCGGCAATCACATCGCGGATCGAACTGACAAGCAGGTTCAGCGGCTCCTTCGGCTTGCCCGTCTTCGTCACCAGCGTGCCGGCTGCACGCACGGGCGAGAGATGTGCCCGCCACAGGGCCTCGCAAACATAGATATTGCCGAGCCCGGCGATGGTCTTTTGATCCAGCAGTGCGCCCTTCAGCGGCTGGGCCTTGCCGGCGAAACGTTCGGCCAGATAGGCGGCCGACAGTTCATTGCCGGTCGGCTCCGGCCCCAGGCCAAACAGGAAGGGGTTCGCGTCGAGCTCGGAGCGATCGGCAATATCCATAAAGCCGAAGCGGCGCGGGTCGTTGTAGATGACGCGACGCGGACCACCCTCGCCTTCCAGATGGAAGACGGCGTGATCGTGCTTCTCGTCCTTGGAGCGCTCATGATGAAATTCGCCGGGCGTGCCGGTGACCGGACCCTGCTCGATCCGAAAGGAGCCGGACATGCCGAGATGGGAAATGATCGTCTTGCCGCTGTCGAGATCGATCAGCAGGTACTTGGCCCGCCGCCCAAGGCCGATGATCGTGCGGCCTGAGACCTGATTTTCGAAATCCTTCGGGAAAGGGAAGCGCAGGTCACCGCGACGCAATTCCAGCCTTTCGATGCGTGCGCCTTCCATCGCCGGCGTCAGGCCGCGCTTCACCGTCTCGACTTCTGGCAATTCCGGCATCTTAACCCATCTATATCTAACGTGTTTCAACCGCCTGCGATGTGCGCTATAGCGCCAACGTGCCGCGGGCGGACCGTGGCCCACAGATAGCGCCGCAGCCACGTTTTCGCTATGGTCGCCGCGCCGAATTCTTGATGTGAACGGAGTAGCTTGATGTCAGACAGCCGTATCTCCGCCGATGGCGGCATGGAAACATCCTACGGCTTCCGCGAGGTGCCGACCGGCGAGAAGCAGGGTCTCGTCAACGAGGTCTTCCACAAGGTTGCCAAGCGCTACGACATCATGAACGACGTCATGTCGATGGGCATGCACCGCGTCTGGAAGGATGCGATGATTGCGGCGCTGAACCCGCGCAAGGAGCCGGGCTACAAAGTGCTCGACGTTGCCGGCGGTACGGGCGACATCGCCTTCCGCATCGTCGAAGCCTCCAACCGCCAGGCACATGCGACCGTGCTGGACATCAATGGCTCCATGCTCGGCGTCGGCGCCGAGAGGGCGGAAAAGAAGGGGCTTTCGGAGAACCTCACCTTCGTGGAGGCCAATGCCGAGGACCTTCCCTTCGAAGCAAACAGCTTCGATGCCTATACGATCGCCTTCGGTATCCGCAATGTACCGAGGATCGAGGTGGCGCTGTCGGAAGCCTATCGGGTGCTGAAGCGCGGCGGCCGCCTGCTCGTGCTCGAATTTTCGGAAGTGGAACTGCCGGTTCTCGACAAGATCTATGACGCATGGTCGTTCAATGCCATTCCCAAGTTCGGCAAGGCAATCACCGGCGATGCCGAGCCTTACCAGTATCTCGTGGAGTCGATCCGCAAGTTTCCGAACCAGGAGAACTTCGCGGCGATGATCCGCACGGCCGGCTTCTCCCGGGTGAGCTACACCAATTATACCGCCGGCATCGCAGCGCTGCACTCCGGCTGGAAGCTCTGATCCGCATGAGTGCTTTCGGTGCATATTTCAGGCTCGTCAGGGTCGGTTGGATTCTTGTGCGCGAGGGCGTCATTTCGGCGCTGCCTTCGGAGGGGCTGCCGCCGTCCGTCAGCCTGGCGAAGTCCTTTGTCGGTATTTTCGCCCGCAATCGAAGCAAATCCCAAAAGCGCAGCGACCGGCTGGCGAAAGCCGTCGAACGGCTCGGGCCATCCTATGTGAAGATCGGCCAATTCCTCGCGACGCGTCCCGATGTCGTCGGCGTCGATTTTGCCGACGACTTGTCGCAGCTTCAGGACCGCATGGCCTTTTTCCCGGCGGCTGCCGCCAAGGCCAATATCGAGGGTTCGCTCGGGCGACCGATCGCAGACCTCTATGCAAGTTTCGGCGATCCGATTGCTGCGGCCTCCATCGCGCAGGTGCATCCGGCCGAGGTCGATACGCCGCAGGGAGGCAAGAAGGTCGCCGTGAAGGTTGTGCGGCCAGGTGTCCGGGCGCGGTTTGCCCATGATATCGAGGCGATGTACCTCGTCGCCCATATGCAGGAACGCTTCATGCCGGGCAGCCGGCGCCTGCGACCGGTGGAAGTCACAAAGACGCTGGAACAAACCACCAAGGTGGAGATGGACCTGCGTCTCGAGGCAGCCGCTCTTTCGGAGATTGCCGAGAATACCGAGAAGGATCCAGGCTTCCGTGTGCCGAAGGTGGACTGGGAGCGAACGGGCCGCGACGTCATCACCATGGAATGGATCGACGGTGTCAAGATGTCTGACGTCGAGGGATTGCGGGCTGCCGGCCACGACCTCAACCAGCTTGCCGACACGCTGATCCAGTCTTTCCTGCGCCATACGCTGCGCGACGGTTTCTTCCATGCCGACATGCATCCGGGCAATCTCTTCGTCGATCCCGACGGCATGATCGTCGCTGTCGACATGGGCATTGTCGGGCGTCTTGGGAAGAAGGAGCGCCGCTTCCTTGCCGAGATCCTCTACGGCTTCATCACCCGCGACTATATCCGGGTGGCGGAAGTGCACTTCGAGGCTGGTTACGTGCCCGGCCATCACAATGTCGAGAGCTTTGCCCAGGCGATCCGGGCGATCGGTGAGCCGATCCATGGACAGCCGGCCGAGACGATCTCCATGGGCAAGCTGCTGACGCTGCTTTTCGAAGTGACCGAACTCTTCGACATGCAGACGCGGCCCGAGCTCGTCATGCTGCAGAAGACGATGGTCGTCGTCGAAGGCGTCTCGCGCATGCTCAATCCGCGCTTCAACATGTGGAAGGCCTCCGAGCCAGTGGTCGGCGACTGGATCAAGAACAATCTCGGCCCGAAGCGCATCGTCACCGATCTCAAGGACGGGCTGAAGGCAGCCGTGAAGCTTGCCGAAGCTGCGCCCGAAATCGCCGCCCAGACCGAGAAATTCCATCACCAGCTTGTGCATATGAGCGAGCACGGCCTGCGCTTCGACGAGCAGACGGCCGAAGCCATCGGCAAGGCGGAAGCACGCCACAACCGCTCCGCCAAAGTGGCCCTCTGGATCATTGCGCTCACACTTCTCTATATTGCGTGGGTACTGAGCTGACCGGGACCAACAAATGCATGATGTGTTCGGCATTTGGGATATCCCGCCAGACGTGAGGCTCGCTTAGTCTCGCCTCCATGGAGATGAGCATATGAAGCACGAGCGTCCCGGAATCGAACTGAGCGGCCAGCCCCTGAGCTTTGCCGAGATGGTGAGGATCGGCTCCGGCAAGGCAGCACTTTCGGCTTCGGCGATCGGCATGCAGCGTGTGAAGATTGCGCGCACGATCGTGGAGGATGCCATTGCAACCGGGATGCCGGTCTACGGCGCGACCACGGGTGTGGGCGCCATGAAGGATGTCGAATGGTCGCCCGAGGATCTCGACGCCTTTAATCTTGGCCTCGTACGCGCCCATCACTTCGGCACCGGCACGCCCTTTTCCTGCAATGTCGTGCGCAATGCCATGGCGATGCGCGTCAATACGGCGCTGACCGGCCAGGTCGGCTGCACTCCTGACCTCATCGATGCCTATATGCGGATGCTGAAGGCGGACGTCATTCCAGTCGTGCGTCGCACCGGCTCGATCGGCTGCGCCGATATCGGCCTGATGGGCCAGATCGGCGCTGTGCTGACCGGGGTCGGCGAAGCGATTTATCGCGGTAATCGCATGCAGGCCGCCGAAGCCTTCCAGGCAGCCGGCATGGAACCGGTGAAGATGGCGCCGCGCGACAGCCTCGCCTCACTCAGCGTCAATGCCGTCAGTTTTGCTGCAGCCGCCGAGACGACGCGCAATGCCGCCGCCTCGATCCGCGTCCTGCTTGCGACCGGCATGATGGCGTCAGGCGCGCTCGGCGCATCGCGTGATCCCTGGCGGGCCGTGCGCCATGTCGGCACGGCACGGGAAGCGCTGATCGGCGCCTGGCTTTGCAATGCCTCGGACGAATGGGAATGGCCGGTCGCCACCCACGTGCAGGACGCGCTCAGTCTCCGCATGATCGCCCAGGTCTTCGGTGCGGTTATCGAGAACCTGCTTTCGACCGGCCATAAGATCCTTGCCGCCACCGGCCGCTCCGACGACAATCCCGTCGTCGTGGAAGGACGGGTGATGACATCGGGCGGTTCCCTGCCGCTCGACGTGACGATCCTCCTGGAATCGGCCGCACTCTGCATGGCACATGCGGCGCGCAATGCCTTCAACCGTTGCGTTCTGCTCGGCAACGGCCAGCGGCGCGGCCTGCCGGTCAATCTCGTACCTCCCGGCCGCATTGCCACCGGTTTTGGACCGATCATCAAGCTTGCGGGGGAAATCTTCTCGCGCGTACTCTCCATGTCGAATCCGGTTTCGGCGCAGTCGCTCGTCGTTGCAGCCGGCCTTGAAGACGAGGCAGCTTTCCTGCCGCTCGTCATCGAGCGTTTCGACCGGCAGATGCGGGCGCTGAGACGTCTCGCCGCTCTGGAAGCCCTGCTTTCGGCACAGGCGATCGATATTATCGGCGATACGCCGAAGGGTGTTGCGGGCATGCTCTATGGGGTCGTGCGCAAACACGCAGCCTTCTATACGGTCGATCGGCCGCTCTCGGCCGAGGTCGAGGCGATCGAGGAAGAACTCGGCTCGGATGAATTCATTTCGAAGCTGATCGAGCAAGTGCCGATCGCTTCCTTCGACGATTTCTTTGCGCTTGGTTCACTCGAGCGCATCGAGGAGCGGCTGACGCAGGAACCGGCCATCATCTGAATTGCGACCTATCGAGGGAGACGCGGCATGGATTTCGATCTCGTTCTGCAGGGCACGGTGGTGCTACCGGAGCGCATTCTCGAAAGCGGTTATGTCGCCGTTCGTGACGGGAAGATCGCAGAAGTCGGCCTCGGCGTGCCGCCGGCGGCCAGGGAACGGCATCTTCTCGGCAAGGCGCTGATCTTGCCGGGCGCTATCGACGCCCAGGTTCATTCGCTGTCGCAGAAGGATCAGGAGGACTTCATCTGGTCGACGCGCTCGGCGGCGGCCGGCGGTGTGACCACTATCGTCGATATGCCTTATGACGAAGGCAATCTCGTCTGCTCGGCCGAAGCGGTAAAGAAGAAGCTTGATCACGCCGGCCCGCAGGCACGTGTGGACTTTGCGCTCTACGGCACAATCGATCCTGAGGAAGGTCCTGCGCGCATCGCCGAAATGGTGCAGGCGGGCGTCGCCGCCTTCAAATTCTCCACTTTCGGCACGGATCCCAAACGCTTCCCACGCATCCCGCCTGCGCTGCTCGACGCCTGCTTTGCGGCGATTGCCCCGACCGGGCTGACGGCGGGCGTGCATAACGAGGATGACGAAGCGGTTCGCACCTACATGGAGCAGGTGAAGGCAAGCGGCATTGCCGACTGGCGCGCTCATGGCCTGTCGCGCCCGCCGATCACTGAACTGCTTGCCATGCATACGATCTTCGAGACCGGCGCCAATAGCGGCTGTCCCTCCCATGTCGTGCATTGCTCGCTCGGACGCGGCTATGATATCGCCCGCGCCTACCGCCGCGATGGCTTCGAGGCGACTGTGGAATGCTGCATCCACTACCTCACGCTCGATGAGGAAAATGATGTGCAGCGGCTCGGCGGCAAGGCGAAGATCAATCCGCCGGTACGTCCGCGCGCCGAAGTCGAAACGCTGTGGCGCAAGGTCGCCGAAGGCAATGTCTGGTTGGTGTCGACCGATCACGTGAGCTGGTCGGAGAACCGCAAGACCAATCCCGACATGCTGGCGAATGCATCCGGCGTTCCAGGCCTGGAGGTGATGGTGCCGCTCTTCGTCAAGGGCGCGCTGGAGCGTGGCATTCCCCTGACCTGGGCGGCAAAGCTGATGGCCGAAAATCCGGCAAAACATTTCCGTTTGGACCACATCAAGGGCGCGCTGATGCCAGGCAAGGATGCCGACATCGTCGTGCTCGAACCCAACGAGAGGGTTTATGACGCTTCTGCGAGCGGCAACAATGTCGTCGGCTGGAGCCCCTATAATGGTATCCGCCTGCCATGGACGGTTTCAGCCACCTGGCTGCGCGGACAGAAAATCACCGAAGGAGCGAAGGTTATGGCCGAACCCGGTTCCGGCCGCTTCGTGCGCCCGCTGCCACGCMAGGTGCTCGCATGAGCCGCAACCTGCCCGTCAATCCTGGCCGGATCTCTGCTGATATTGAGGCTCTTTCCGCCATCACCGAACCCGATCGTCCCTGGACGCGGCGGGCTTTTTCGCCGCTCTTTCTCGAAGGTCGCGCCTATCTTGAGGCGCGTATGCGTGCGATCGGCCTGGAAACCCGTATCGATGCGTCGGGCAATCTGATTGGTCGGCGGGAAGGCTTAAAACCGGGATCCGGCATCATCATGCTCGGTTCGCATTCCGATACGGTGCCTGACGGCGGTCGCTTCGACGGCATTGCCGGTGTTGCCGCAGCACTTGAAGTTGCGCGGTCGCTGCGGGAACGGGAAATCCACCTCGACCATGATCTGGAAATCGTCGACTTCCTGGCTGAGGAAGTGAGCATCTTCGGCGTTTCCTGCGTTGGCAGCCGCGGCATGACCGGGCAATTGCCGCAGGCGTGGCTGTCTCGCAGCGTCGATGGTCGGGACCTTGCCGAAGCTATTGCCGAGGTCGGGGGATCGCCCGGCGTCCTGACCCATGAGAACAAACCCGATATCGCCGGCTTTCTGGAACTGCATATCGAGCAGGGCCCGGTGCTTGAAAACGAGCGCAAGGATATCGGTATCGTCACAGCAATTTCGGGCATCACCCGCATCGAAATCACCGTGGAAGGCCGGGCCGACCATGCCGGCACGACCCCGATGGATTCGCGTGCCGATGCGCTGGTCGCTGCTGCGCAGCTCGTGATCGATATCCGCAATGCGGCAAGCGAGCTTGCCAAGACGCCAGGCCATTTTGCGGCCACCGTCGGCGAGTTCCGGATCGAGCCGAATGCCGCCAATGTCGTGCCGTCGCGTGTCGTTCTGCTGGTCGACGGGCGTGCCGAAATCCGCGACGACATGGAGGCCTTCTGCCATTGGCTCACCGGCCACGCCGAAAGGCTCGCCTTCGCCTTTGGCGTGACAATCGCGCCGCCAAACCGCATTTCCGACAATCTTCCGACACCGAGCGACAAGGGCCTGCTCTCCAAGCTGGAGCGGGCCTGCGAGACGGTTGGCGCCAAACACCGGCGCATGGCTTCCGGGGCCGGCCACGACACAGCCTGGATCGCGCGTGTCGCACCGGCTGCGATGATCTTCGTGCCCTGCAAGGAAGGCCGCAGCCACTCGCCGGATGAATGGGCTGAAAATGACGACATAGCGCTCGGCGCCGCCGTACTTTTTGAAGCGGTGCTTGAGATGGACCAGAACGTGATCAAGGAGATGGGCGATGGGACGCATACTGGTTGAGAAGGATGTGGAAGCCGCCGTCAAAGGCGGTTCCGTCTACGCTGCCGGTGGCGGCGGCTGGGCCGATCACGGCCGCATGCTCGGTTATGCTGCCGTCAATGTCGGCAAACCTGAGCTCGTCTCCGTCGAAGAACTCGGCGACAGTGACTGGATCGCCACGGCAGCGGCAATCGGCGCGCCGGCCTCCACCACGCCCTGGGAGATGCAGGGCATCGATTACGTGAAATCCGTTCAGCTTCTGCAGGAGGCCCTTGGCGAGAAACTGTCCGGCCTGATCATCGGCCAGAACGGCAAATCCTCGACGCTGAACGGCTGGCTGCCTTCCGCCATTCTCGGAACCAAGGTCGTCGACGCGGTCGGCGATATCCGCGCCCATCCGACCGGCGATATGGGCTCGATCGGCATGGCGGGTTCGCCGGAGCAGATGATCCAGACCGCCGTTGGCGGCAACCGCGCTGAAAACCGCTACATCGAGCTGGTCGTCAAAGGCGCAACGGCGAAGATCTCGCCGGTGCTGCGGGCAGCCGCGGACCAGTCCGGCGGCTTCATCGCCAGCTGCCGCAATCCGTTGCGTGCTTCCTATGTGCGCAAGAATGCTGCGCTTGGCGGCATCTCGATGGCACTGAAGCTCGGCGAAGCAATCATCGAAGCCGAAAAGAGAGGTGGATCGGCGATCATCGACGCGATCTGCAAGACGACGGGCGGCCATATCCTGGCCGAGGGTACGATCACCAAGAAGGATGTCGTCTATACCAAGGAAGCCTTTGACATCGGTACGATCACGGTCGGCGCCGGCGACAAGGCTGTCACCCTGCACGTGATGAACGAATATATGGCTGTCGATGATGCCAACGGCACGCGTGTCGCGACCTTCCCGGCCGTCATCACCACGCTCTCCGAGGAGGGCGTGCCGCTCTCCGTCGGCCAGCTCAAGGGCGGCATGCATGTCTTCATCCTGCATGTGCCGAAGGACATCATTCCGCTCTCGGCCAGCGTGCTCGATCCGACCGTCTATCCGCCCGTYGAAAAGGCGATGGGCATCGAGATAGCCCGTTATGCGCTGGAGACGAGGGCTTGAGCTATGGCGCGCGACCCTGGTCTCGAAGAACTGATGCGCGATGAGCTCGGCGACCGGCCGGGCCTGAGCGAGAAATCCATGTTCGGCGGCTGGGCGTTTATGCTCAATGGCAACCTGCTCTGCTGCGCGCGCCATGACGGCATGCTTCTCCGTCTCGGCAAGGGCAAAGATGGCTGGGCGCTGGCCCTGCCCGGCATAATCCAGATGCTGTCGGGCGAGCGGATCATGCATGGCTGGGTGCGAGCCAATGCCGATGTCTATGGCGACGATGCCATGCGGCGGCGCCTTATCGATGCGGCGCTTGCCTTTGTGGAACCGATTCCAGCGAAGTGAATGAACAGGTGCTTCAGGCGCCGGCGACAAAAGACGAGGAACCCAAGATGCCCAAGGCCAATCCACGCCATCCGAAATTTCCGATCCCCGGCGGGCCGGAGCTGCGCGCCAAGGGCTGGCGGCAGGAAGCGCTCCTGCGGCTCTTGGAAAACGTGCTCTCGGTCGGCGAAGATCCGGATAATCTCGTTGTTTATGCCGCGCTCGGCAAGGCCGCCCGCAACTGGCCGGCACATCGGGGCATCGTCAAGGCGCTGACCGAAATGGACGAGGACCAGACATTGCTGATCCAGTCCGGCAAGCCGATCGGCCTCGTGAAGACCCACGCCAAGGCGCCGCTCGTCATCATGGCGAACTGCAATATCGTCGGCCAGTGGGCGAAAGCCGAAGTCTTCTACGAACTGCAGCGCAAGGGCCTGATCTGCTGGGGCGGGCTAACGGCCGGCGCCTGGCAATATATCGGCAGCCAGGGCGTCATTCAGGGCACCTATGAGATTTTCATGCGCATTGCCGAGCGCCGCTTCGGTGKCGATCTTCATGGGCGCTTCGTACTGACGGCAGGGCTTGGCGGCATGGGTGGGGCGCAGCCGCTTGCCGGTCGCATGGCGGGGGCTGCCATCCTCTGCGTCGATATCGATGCGGAACGCGCCCACAAGCGCCAGCAGATCGGCTACCTGCAGGAAATCGCACCCGATCTCGATAGCGCGCTTTCGATGATCGATGCGGCGGTCAAGGAAAAGCGTGCGCTTTCCGTCGGTCTCGTCGGCAATGCGGCAGAAGTTTATCCGGAAATTGCCCGGCGCGGCATCGTGCCCGATATCGTCACCGACCAGACCTCGGCGCATGACCTCGTCTACGGCTATGTGCCGAAGGGCATGAGCCTCGATCAGGTGAAGGGACTGCGCGACGACGGCCAGGGCCAGCTCATGGCCGCCAGCCGCGCCTCGATTGTCGAGCATGTCACCGCGATGCTGGAATTCCAGAAGCGCGGATCGGAAGTCTTCGACAACGGTAACCTTATCCGCACGCAAGCCCGCGAGGGAGGCGTTGCCAATGCCTTCGACATTCCGATCTTCACCGAAGCCTACTTGCGGCCGCTCTTTGCCCGCGCGATCGGCCCGTTCCGGTGGATGGCGCTGTCGGGCGAGGAGAGCGATATCGCCAGAATCGACGACCTGCTGCTGGAGATGTTCCCCGACAACAAGATCATCACCAACTGGATTCGGCTGGCGCGTGAGCACATTCCGTTCGAGGGGCTGCCGGCGCGCATCGCGTGGCTGGGTCATGGCGAACGCACGGCGCTGGCGCGGCGCGTCAACGAACTCGTCGCGAATGGCGAGCTCAAGGGGCCTGTCGCCTTCTCGCGAGACCATCTCGATGCCGGCGCCATGGCGCATCCGAACATCATGACCGAGCGCATGAAGGATGGTTCTGACGCCATCGCCGACTGGCCGCTCATCGATGCGATGATGCTCTGCTCGTCAATGGCCGACCTAGTCGTCGTCCATTCGGGCGGCGGCGGCTATGCCGGCTACATGACGAGCTGCGGCGTCACCGTCGTTGCCGACGGCTCGGAAGCCGCCGACGAACGCCTCGACCATGCGCTTACCAACGATACGGCGCTCGGCGTCATGCGCTACGCCGACGCCGGTTATGACGAGGCGCTGGACGAGGTGGCGAAGAAGGATGTGCCCTATATCCGGCTCGGCTGAAAGCCGTTGTCAGAGAAGCCGCTTTTCCGCGGGCTCGGCGTCGTAGCGGTCATGCAGGCCATCAAAATAGGCAATGGGTGCCGCGGCAAGCTCTTCGGCACCCGCATCATCGAGGCAGTTGACTGCAACGGCGATGAAGGGGCCGATCGTTTCGTTGTCGTTGCGGGCGAAGGAAGCCACGCCACAGGTCTCACAGAAGAGATGATGGATCGACCCGGAGCCAAAGAGGTATTCACGCAAATGATCGCGGCCTGACACCAGACGGAAATCGGCCGGCTGCACGATCGCCAGCCAGCTGCGCTTCTTGCGGCAGATCGAGCAATTGCACTTGAAGGTACCGGCCGAAAGGTCAAGCCCGGCCTCATAGGCAATGGCGCCGCAATGGCAGCTTCCATGGTAGGTTTTCTTCACGATGATCCTCCGACTCGTATTTAACCTGTTAGTTAAATTAGTCACTACGGATCGGAAGTCAAGACGGGCGCCGGGCGAGCTGGCGTGCCGCGAGTGCCGACAGAAACGCGAATGCCATCATGACCAGCGTGAAGACCACGATCGCCGCCCATCCCTCCATCGACCAGAACCAGCCTCCGGCCGAGCCCATGATGCTGGAGCCGATGTAATAGGCGAGCATATAAAGCGAGGAGGCGTGGCCTTTCGTACCGACCGCAAGTTTGCCGACCAGACCACTCGCCACCGAATGCGTCGTGAAGAAGCCGCTCGTCAGGATGATGATGCCGAGGACAATGAGCGGCAGAGAGGCTGAAAGCGTCAGCGCGCAGCCGGCTGCGGTGATGCCGATGCCCGTCAGAAGAACGTTGAAATGACCGAGCCGGTCGCCAAGGATGCCGCCGACCGACGATGCGCCGATCCCAAAAAGATAAACGGTAAAGATCAGGCCGAGCTCGGTCTGGTTCAAGTCGTAGGGAGGCGCTACGAGACGGAAGCCGGCATAGTTGTATATCGYCACGAAGGAACCCATCGCGAAGAAGGCGATGGCGAAGATGAAGGGCAGAGCCGGATTGCCGAGATGTCCGAGCCAGGCCTTCAGATGGAACTGCGGATCGAAGCCTGCACGACGCACGAAATTGCGTGACGGCGGCAGTAGAGCGATGAAGCCGATCGCCGCGGCAAGGCCGATGGCGCCGATCAGGAACAGAGCCGGTCGCCAGGAAAGATATTCGGCGAAGATGCCCGTCAGCACGCGCCCCGACATGCCGCCGAAGGCCGTACCGCCGACATAAAGGCCCATGGTGGCGCCAAGGCCGCGCGGATCTATTTCCTCCGCGAGATAGGCCATGGCGACGGCCGGAACACCGCCGAGCACGAAGCCCTGCAGGGCGCGGATGACCAGCATGAGATGCCAGTCGGGCGCAAAGGCGGTGGCGATCGTCAGCACGGCTGCGCCAACCAGCGAGATCGACATGAGGCTGCGACGACCAAGCCCTTCCGAGACGGCAGCGGCACAGACGATCGCGATCGCCAGGAATCCGGTCGAGAGCGACAAAGCCAGCGAACTCTCGGCCGGGCTGACGGAAAATTCCTGAGCGAAGATCGGCAGCAGCGGCTGCACGCAATATAGCAGCGAGAAGGTAGCGAAGCCTGAGAGGAAGAGAGCCAGGCTGGCGCGGCGATAGGCGCCGGTACCGCGTGTCAGATAGAGTTTCTGACGGTCTTCATCGGCCGTTTGCAGGCCGGCAACGTCTTGGATTGCAGAGTCGGACATATCAATTCCTTCCTGTCTCCGATCTAGTCAGACCGCCTCCATTTGTCCAATATATGAAATAGACGATCTTGATATGTTTTGGAGATAGCGATGGAACTGCGGCATCTGAGGTATTTTCTGGCGGTGGCTGAGGAGGGTAATTTCACGCGGGCAGCCGCACGCCTTGGCATCGGCCAGCCACCGCTCAGCCAGCAAATCCGCGATCTCGAAACGGAAATCGGCGCGATGCTCTTCCATCGCGTGCCGCATGGTGCGGAGTTGACGGCGGCTGGCGCCGCCTTCCTGCCGGAAGCAAAGGCCTCGCTGGCAGCGGCTGAAAAGGCGCGTTTGGCGGCGCAGAGCGCCAATCGCGGCGAGACCGGCCGGCTGTCGCTCGGCTTCACCGCCTCTTCCGCTTTCAACCCCATTGTCAGCACGACGATCCGCCGTTTTCAGGCCCGCTGGCCGGACGTGCAGCTTTCACTGACGGAGATGAACACGCTCGGCCTGATGCAGAAGCTCGAACGCGGCGAACTGGATGCGGCCTTCATGCGACCGGGCCTCGACGATCCCAATGGCGTCAGGCTGAAGCGCTTACCGGACGAACCGATGGTCGTCGCCCTACCGGCAAACCATCCCTTGGCAAAGCAGAAGACGTTGCCGCTTGCCTTGCTGGCAAAAGAGTCTTTCATCCTCTTCCCGCGGCTGGTCGGTCTCAGCCTTTATGACGATGTGGTGCGCGCCTGCCGCGAGGCGGGCTTCGAACTGATGGTGGCGCAGGAGGCACCGCAAATCTCCTCGGTCGTCAATCTCGTCGCGGCCGATCTCGGCGTCTCTATCGTGCCGGCCTCGATTTCGCAGATCAAACTTGCCGGCGTTGCCTACCGGCCGATCGACGGACCGCCCGCTGTGGCACGGCTGGCACTTGCCGTGCTGCGTAGCCAGCGATCTCCCGTAACCGAAAACCTGATGAGCCTTCTGAATTAGAAATCCGGATCCCAATAGGGCGGATCACCGAAGGTCTTTTTCAAATGATCTGCGATGGCGCGCAGTTTGGCCGAGGGGTTTCGGCCTTCGGGATGGGCCATATAGATGAATTCCGGTTCGGGCTTGGCGCCGACATCAATCTCTATCAGCCGACCGTCCCGAATTGTCGGACCGGCGATAAAGGTTGGCAACAGCGCGATGCCGAGGCCCTCGATCGCGGCATCATGCAGCATGTCGCCATTGTTGATGCCGAGACCCAGCATCGCTCGGATAACGACGGTGCCATCCTCCGTCTGGAAGCGCCAGTCCGCGGCACCGCGGTTCGTATAGAAGACACCGCGATGATCGTTGAGATCGGACAGCGAGCCGGGTTTGCCGTGACGCTCGATGTACTCGGGCGAGGCGACGAGCAGCCGGCGGCTACGGGCGAGCTTCCAGGCGACCAGCCTCGTATCGGCGATAGCGCCGTGGCGGATGATGGCATCATAGCCATCCGAGGCCGGATCCACGCGTCTGTCATCCATATCGAGCGTCAGCGCGATCTGCGGATGCGCCTTCAAAAACGGATAGAGGGCCGGACCGAGATGCAGGCGGCCGAAGCTGACGGGGGCCGCGATGCGCAGTGGCCCAGAAAGCGTGCCTCGGCGCTCCGCCATATCGGCCGCAGCGTCTTCCATCTCGCGGACAATGCGCCCGGCGCGCTCCAAAAAGGCTGCTCCATCTTCCGTCAGTGTCAGCTTGCGCGTGGTGCGGTGGACGAGCATGGCGCCCAGTGTCTTCTCCAGTTCCGCCAGCCTTTCGCTGACAACCGACTTGGACAGGCGTAGCCGCCGGGCGGCCTCGCTCACCGATCCGGCCTCCACCACGGCGACAAAAGCCGCAATCCCTTCAATCTTCATCATCGTTCGGCTTTTCCGAATTCGAGCTCCGCATTTAGGAGACTAATCCGAACGAAGGAAGAGTGCCATCTTCCAGTCATCGAAACCGGCAGCCACGCCGATCCAACCCAAAGATAGGAGATGGAACAATGAATCGTCTGATCGACAAAGTCGCAATCGTCACCGGCGCAAGCTCGGGTATCGGTCGCGTCACCGCAAAACTTTTTGCCGCCGAAGGCGCCAAGGTCGTCGTCGGTGCCCGCCGCCAGGCTGAGCTCGACAGCCTCGTCAATGAAATCGAGGCCGC
Source organism: Rhizobium sp. 05L429 (assembly GCF_056397645.1). Classification (NCBI taxonomy): domain Bacteria; kingdom Pseudomonadati; phylum Pseudomonadota; class Alphaproteobacteria; order Hyphomicrobiales; family Rhizobiaceae; genus Rhizobium; species Rhizobium sp. 05L429. The sequence goes on from NZ_JBFTNV010000008.1 coordinate 55,373, forward strand.
GGGAGGTGACGCCGTTGCCGTTGCCGGCGATGTCAGGTCGGAAGACTATCACAAGGCACTGGTCGCAGCCGCCGTCGAGAATTACGGCAAGCTCGACATCGCCTTCAACAATGCCGGCACGCTTGGAGAAGCCGGCCCGAGCACCGAAGTCTCGGAAGCAGGCTTCAGCGACGCGCTGGCGATCAACCTGACAGCATCCTTCCTCGCCGCCAAGCATCAGGTCGCCGAAATGGTCAGGCACGGCGGCGGCTCGGTGATTTTCACTTCGACCTTCGTCGGCTACAGCTTCGCCTTCCCCGGTGTTGCCGCCTATGCCGCGAGCAAGTCCGGCCTCATCGGGCTGACGCAGGCGCTCGCCGCCGAATACGGCCCGCAGAACATCCGCGTCAATGCGATCCTGCCAGGCGCCGTCGATACGGACATGTATCGCGAAATGAACGACACCTCGGACAAGCAGGCCTTCATCACCAACCTGCACGCGCTCAAACGCGTCGCAGCACCGGAAGAGCTCGCCCGCTCCGTGCTTTACCTTGCATCCGACGACGCAAGCTTCGTCACCGGCACGGCCACGCTGGTCGATGGGGGCGCTTCGATCACCCGCACCTGACGGCAACGGTGCGAGTATCTGCTGCAGCTTGATGAACCCTCCTGAAATCAGCAGGTTATCGTGCCGGCATTCTACAGCGCGGTCCGATCATCAAAGGGCAAACGCCCGTCCCATATCCAAGGAACAACACAATGACCCGTCTTGCAAACAAAACAGCCCTGATTACCGGCGGCACCAGCGGCATCGGACTTGAGACCGCCCGCCAATTCATCGCCGAGGGCGCACGCGTCGCCATTACCGGCAGCAGCGCAAAAAGCGTGGAAGCCGCCCGAGCCGAATTCGGCGACACGGTTCTCGTCATCCAAGCCGATGCCGGCAATGTTGCCGGTCAGGCGGCTGTTGGCGAAGCTGTAAGGAACGCCTTTGGCACGCTCGACATTCTCTTCGTCAATGCCGGTATTGCCGAATTCGGCCCGCTCGAAGGCTGGAGCGAAGCCGCATTCGACAAGTCGTTCGCGGTCAACGTCAAAGGTCCTTACTTCCTGATCCAGGCATTGCTGCCGATCTTTTCGAAGAAGGCCTCGATCGTGCTCAACACCTCGATCAACGCYCATATCGGCATGCCGAATTCCAGCGTSTAYGCSCTGACGAAGGGCGCATTGTTGACACTCGCCAAGACGCTATCGGGAGAATTGATCGGCCGCGGCATCCGGGTCAACGCCATCAGCCCCGGCCCGATCGCCACGCCGCTCTACGGCAAGCTCGGCATGTCGGAGGCCGACTCCAAGGMGATGGCGGCCCAGATCCAGTCGCAAATTCCGGCCGGTCGGTTCGGCGACGTCAGTGAAGTCGCCAAGACCATCGTCTTCTTCGCCTCGGATGAGGCTGCCTACATCGTCGGCAGCGAACTGATCATCGACGGGGGCATGAGCAATCTCTGAGACCCCTGGACTTCAGAGATATCAGCTAAAGGCCGCGGCTCCTCTCCGCCGCGGCCTTTATATTCATGCGCCGGCGACAAGCCGGCGAATGGCCGTTTCGATCGTCGTCGTGCCCTTCAGCGATTTCCCGCGGCCAGCCTCAAATTCGATCCAGCCTTCGTTGAAGCCATCCAGCATGCGCATGCGGGGCTCGGGGTTATTCATGCCCTGGGCACGGAACAGCTCTTCCCAGCTCTCCTGCGGGACGACTTCTGCGGTCACCGGCTTGCCAAGCGCCTTGGCGAAGGCAGCAGCAATCATGGCCGGGCTGACACGCTCGGGACCTTCCAGCTCTGCCACGCGTACACCCTGCCAGTTCTCGCGCAGCATCTTCGCACCAATCACACCGATATCATCCACAGCAACCATCGGTACGGCACGGTCGAGCGGCTGAAGGAAGCTCGGAATGACCCCGGCTTCGCGTGCAGGCGCTACATCCCAGGCGGCGTTTTCCATGAACCAGGCGGCGCGCAGGAAAGCGACCGGTATTGATAGTGTCGAAAGCTCCTTCTCGACGATGCCGAGCTGGCTCAACAGGTTCGGCTGCRTGGCCTGTGCGCCGACCGTCGACAGGCAGACGAGCTTTCCGGGCCTTGCCGCCTCAAGCGCGGTCTTCAGCGTTGCCAGCATGCCTTTCACCTCCGGGAAGCCCGGTGTGGGATCGAAAAGCGGAGGGATAACGAGAAAGACACCTTCCGCACCTCTGAACGCTGATGTCAGCGATACCGCGTCGTTCATGTCGGCGACAGCGATCTTGCAGCCCCGCTCTTTCCAGCCGGCGGCCTTTTCGGGATTTCTCACGACGGCACGAACCTCGGCGCCATCCTTCAGCAAGTGATCGGCAACGGCGGCACCGACCTGGCCTGTCATTCCGGTTACAGCAAACATGGGGCAACTCCTTTATTTGKGTTGGCCCACTATGCTGCCGCACTATTTTTGACTGAAGTGCGCTTACGTCACATGATTGATGACACAAAGGCAGCAATTTCGACTCGTTCTGCGAAACCCGTCTCCGCTATGTCGCGGGCCGACTCTTGTTTCCGCCCGTGATAGGGCATATCGGCTAGGCGATAGCTCTTCGCGACCGCTCCACATCCCCTTTCCCACCGGAGCCCAGTCCCATCTCTTCGGAGTTTCACATGCTGATCGGCATCCTCTGCGGTCTGGCCACCTGTGCGCTGTGGGGGCTGAGCTTCGTCGCCCCGCGCGTCGTCGAGCCCTATACGGCGATCGACCTGACCGTGGCGCGCTACGGGCTTTTTGCCGTTGTCAGCCTTACCCTGATGATCAATCCGCGCTTTCGTCCGGTGGGTTTGCGGCGGTCGCTTGTTTTGACCGGCATTGCGCTCGGCAGCATCGGGTATGTCGGTTATTTCATGAGTATTTCCTATGCCGTGCGTTACGCAGGCACCGCCATTCCACCGCTCGTCATCGGCACGATGCCTGTACTGCTTGCCATCATCGCCAATCTCAAGGACCGGTCCATCGACTGGAAAACACTGGCAATACCGCTGATCCTGATAGCCGTCGGCATCGGCTGGGTGAATGTCTCGATCTTCGCCACGACATCCGCCAGCGATCAGCCGGAAATCCTGCTCGGCATCGTCGCCGCGCTGATCGGACTGGCGCTCTGGGTCGCCTATGGCATGATGAGCGCTGCGGTCATGCAGTCGCAGGATGCGCCAAGCGCCATGCACTGGACCGCCTTGCAGGGGATCGGCGCCGGCATCGGTGCACTCGTCCTTCTGCCCTTCACCTCGCTCTGGGAGACTGTCAGTTTCACCGGCACGCAGACCTTTCACTTCGTACTCTGGGCGACAATCATGGGCACTGCCGGCTCGTGGCTTGCCACGCTGTGCTGGATGATTGCCTCGCGCCTTCTGCCGCTCGCGCTTGCCGCCCAGCTGATCGTCGCAGAAACCGTCTTCGGCCTTTTTTACGGCTTTCTGTTCGAACAGCGCATGCCGACGGTGCCCGAAGCCGGTGGTGCGGTCCTGCAGCTGATCGGCGTCGGCATGGCAATTGCGCTCTTTACGCCCAAGCGGATCAAACAAGCCTGAGTGTCGCGATTGCATGTTTTCCACCAAAGGCTTAGGGTTTTGCCCAGTCAAAGAAGCGGCGGGAAAAAACCATGGCTCTCAGCGGCAAACGCATCCTCCTCATCATCTCAGGCGGCATCGCGGCGTATAAGAGCCTCGATCTGATCCGCCGCCTGCGCGAACGCGGCGCCTCGGTGCGTCCGCTCATGACCAAGGGGGCGCAGGAATTCGTGACACCGCTGGCGGTCGGCGCATTGGCCGCCGATCATGTCTTCACCGACATCTTTTCGCGACAGGACGAGCAGGATGTCGGCCATATCCGGCTGGCGCGCGATTGCGATCTGGTGCTGATCGCGCCTGCCACCGCCGACCTGATGGCGAAGATGGCCAATGGACTTGCCGACGACCTCGCCTCCACGGTGCTGCTTGCCACCGACAGGCCAGTGCTTGCCGCGCCTGCAATGAACCCGAAAATGTGGGCGCACCCGGCGACGAAACGTAATGTCGAGACGCTGCGGCGCGATGGCCTCCGCTTCATCGGCCCTGTCGCCGGCGAGATGGCGGAAAGCCGCGAGGCCGGCACCGGCCGCATGGCCGAGCCGCTGGAAATCGTCGCTGCAGCCGAAGCCCTGCTGGACGACGGGCCGAAACCGCTTGCCGGCAAGAGGGCCATCGTCACCTCCGGCCCGACGCATGAACCGATCGATCCGGTGCGCTATATCGCCAACCGTTCCTCCGGCCGGCAGGGACATGCCATCGCCGCAGCGCTTGCGCGGCTCGGCGCCGATGTGACGCTGGTGTCCGGTCCGGTTACCATTCCCGATCCGGCCGGCGTCAAGATGATCCATGTCGAGCGGGCCGAGGAGATGCGCGACGCCGTGCTCGCCGCCCTTCCGGCCGATGTCGCCGTGATGGTGGCGGCAGTGGCCGACTGGCGCGTCGCCTCGGCCGCCGACCAGAAGATCAAGAAGCACCCGGGCGAATCCATCCCGACGCTGGCGCTGACCGAAAACCCCGATATTCTCAAGACTGTCGGGCATCATACGACGCGGCCGAAGCTGGTGATCGGCTTTGCGGCAGAAACGCAGGATGTCGAGACCAATGCCAAGGCGAAGCTGGAGCGCAAGGGCGCAGACCTCATCGTCGCCAACGACGTCTCGCCGGCAACCGGAATCATGGGTGGCACGCATAACAGCGTGAAGATCATCCGCCATGACGGTGTCGAACAGTGGCCCGATCTTTCCAAGGCGGAGGTTGCGGAGCGACTGGCCGCCGTGATCGCCGAGCGGCTTACGCAGGGATAGAGACGGGCTTCGGCCTTTCAAGCATGGGCTTTTCCGGGTGGAACGCCGTGATATCAAGGCCATCGGCACTGACGATCACGGCGCTGCCGTCAGGAATTTCCCGCCAGGCATCGCCATCATCGTTCAATGGTTCGGAGACAAGGCAGTAGCCGCCGGCAAGCGGCGAGGCGTAGAGCGTCGGCGCCTTGCGGTCGGTGGCATAACGAACCGCGTAGAGCGACTTGCCGTCCGAGAAGGCTGCCGTAAAGCGCAGCAGCACGGAACCCAGAATATTCTCCGCCAAGCCTTCGACGAAGGCGATGGTCCGCGCCATCGCAGCGATCGGCGCATCACGCAAGCCGAACTGCAGGGCGATCAGGAACAGAAGCTCGGAATCCGTCGTGCCGCTGCGGGCGTTGAACAGATCATCATCAAGCATGGTTTCCATTGGCCGGCGCAGGCGCTCGAAGCCGGAAATCTGGCCATTATGCATGAAGGACCAGGTTTCATGCGTGAAGGGATGGCAGTTGTCGCGCCGCGTGCCCCCGCCGGTCGCAGCCCGCACGTGGGCAAGGAACAAGGGCGAGCGAATCTGCCGCGCCAGGCTCTTCAGATTACAGTCGGACCATGCCGGCAGGATATCGCGGTAGCGGCCCGGCTCAGACCGGTCGCCATACCAGGCTATGCCGAAACCATCGCCATTCGTCGCCGTCTTGGCGCGGGTGGCGCAATGGGATTGCTCGATCAGCGAATGGGCGGGTGAAGATACCAGCTCCTCCAGATAGAGGGGATCTCCGCGATAGGCTGCCCAACGACACATGCTCTTGCTCCGGCCCACCGCCTGCTGCGGCAGGAATGCTGAAAACGTCCTGGATTGTCTGACGCTACGGCTAATAAGGGCTTAACCGCCACCCGATTTGCAAGGCGCAGGTGACGAATTCTTGACAATGGTCAAGATCACTTTCCGCAAATGCGATATGGATTTGCGTGATCGGAACGGCCGAAAATCAGGCATTAGAACGACATAGCCCCGACGCCGGCTAAAAAACAGCCATGCGTTTTCCTCTTGCATCTCGAAGGAATCGAGCTACCTTTAAGTCATCGACAACGTAACGAAAGGAAGGTGATCCAATGTCTAATGAGTTTTCGGACTTCGTAACGGGCATGGAAGTGGTGATGAAGGCGAGGCAGCCCTCGTTCTAAACCCGCCTTCCTGGGGCCGCATAAGACGGTCCGGGCCAGTTACAGGCCAAACCTCATGGAAAGGGTCGCGAAAGCGGCCCTTTTTTATTGCCTTCATTCAGCCGTTGACGCTCGAAAGGAACAACACTATTCGTAAAGTCATCAGATGACTTTACGAATAGTGTTGATGCAACCTCTTAACAAGACCAACCTTGCCGACACGGCCACTGAAGCGATCCGCAGCGAGATCCTCGCCAAGCGCTGGGCTGTCGGCGAGAAACTGCCGAACGAAGCCTCGCTTTCGACCATGCTGTCGGTCAGCCGMGGCAMTGTGCGCGAAGCCGTGCGCGTTCTTGTTTCGCAGGGCCTCCTGGAAACGCGGCAGGGCTCCGGCACCTATGTGCTTTCGACCACCGACAGCAGCCGGCCGCTCACCATGGCGCGGCGCGCCAGCCTGCGCGACCAGTTCGCGGCGCGCTGCGCGCTCGATGTAGAAGGCGCGCGGCTTGCCGCCACCCGCAAGACGCCAGACATCATCGCCGGGCTTCGCGCACTGCTTGTCGCGCGCGGCAATTATCAAGGCGGCGATCCGGCAAGGTTTATCGAATGCGACCTTGCTTTCCACAAGGCGGTCATTGCCGCCTCCGGTAACCGGGCGATGATCGAGATCTACGATTTCTTCTCCACCTCGATTGCGGAGACCATTGCCGCCACGCTCGACAAGGCGATTCCCGAACCCGATATGCAGGCACACCAGGCAATCGTCGACGCCATCGAGTCCGGCAGCCCTGACAAGGCCGATACCGCCGTGCGCGATTTCATGGCGCCCATCCTTTCCGCCCTCGACCGGATGCTTCTTTCATGACCATACAGAATGCCACACCCTCGTTCGACGCCGTTGACGAGACGATGATCGATGCCGAAATCGACAGTGTGCCGGCACCGCTGCCGCCGCAGAAGCTGAGCACGACCGCCCGCTTCCTGCTCGGTGCCAGCCTCGTGCTGATCGCGTTTAATCTGCGGCCGGTGTTTTCCAGCGCCTCCGCGCTGCTGCCGGAAATCCGCACGGAACTCGGCTTGTCGCCACTCGGCGCCAGTCTTCTGACGACACTGCCCGTCGTCTGTCTCGGCGCGTTCTCACCGCTCGCTCCGCGGCTTGCCCAGCGCATCGGCTCGGAGCGGACGCTGCTCGGCGTGCTCCTGCTGCTGACATTCGGCACGGCGCTGCGCGGCCTTTCCTCCATTCCGCTGCTGTTTTTCGGCACCGCRCTTGCGGGTGCTGCGATCGCCGTCGGCAACGTGCTGCTACCCGGACTGATAAAGCGCGACTTCGCCGCGAACACAGCTCTGATGACCGGCCTCTATACGATGGCGCTCTGTGCGGGTGCCGCCAGTGCGRCGGGCCTGACGCTGCCGATCGAACAGGCGCTCGGCGGCTCGCTGGAAGGCGCGCTCGCCGTCTGGGCCTTKCCCGCCCTCATCGTTGGGTTGATCTGGCTGCCGCAGGTCATTGCGAGCGGTCGACAGGCGCGACGCRGCGGCTTTCGCGTCGAAGGACTATGGCGGGACAAGCTTGCTTGGCAGGTCACGCTTTTCATGGGCCTGCAGTCGGCACTCGCCTATTGCGTCTTCGGCTGGCTGGTGCCGATCTTGCGTGAGCGCGGGCTTGACGGCGTTGCGGCTGGCGGCATCGTCTCTGCCTCCGTCATGGTGCAGGCCGCCGCCTGCCTCGTCGTGCCGCACATCGCCGTGCGGGGCAAAGATCAGCGCCTTATCAATGTTACGCTCTGCGCCCTCGCCGTCGTGGCACTTCTCGGTCTGCTCTTCGCGCCACTTTCCACCGTCTGGTTCTGGGCCGTCCTCCAGGGGATCGGCCAGGGCGGGCTCATTGCCGCGGCCATGACAGCCATCGTKCTGCGTTCGCGCGATCCGCATGTCGCAGCCCATCTTTCGGGCATGGCGCAATGTATCGGTTATCTGCTTGCCGCAATCGGTCCGTTCATTGTCGGCCTGATCCGCGGCTGGACCGGCAGTTTCGCCTGGTGCGCCGTACTGTTCGTCGCGCTCGGCCTCGGTGCAGCCTTCAACGGATGGCGGGCCGGCCGGGCACGGCATGTGAACGCACGGACCGTCGAGAGCGGCCAGTGAGCAAAGCTCACTTGCGCATCACCATCTCTTGATCTCCATCGAAGGGGTGCGGCTGCTACCCTATCTCAGCCGCATCCCGCACCCGCCGGAGGAGATATACTTGCGCTTCCGATCCCTACTTCTGTTCGCCGCACTGACCGCCACGCTCACGCCTGCCCTCGCCTTCGCGCAAGAGGCCGGCGAACGTCGTGCTCCCGCCCAACAGGGTTCGGCCCGCGAGGGCGTGCTCAGGCTGCTGCCCGCAGATTCCGTCACCGAACACGAGCTGACGACAGCCGATGGGCGCAAGATCGCCTATACCGCGACCGCAGGCACACTCGATCTCTTCGGCCAGGATGGTGGGCAGAACGCCGCGATCTTCTATACCGCCTATGTCGCCAAGGATGCGAGGCAAGACCGGCCGATCACCTTCGCCTTCAATGGCGGACCAGGTGCGGCTTCCGCATTCCTGCATCTCGGCCTCGTCGGCCCGAAGGTGCTGGATTTCGGACCAGATGGCCGTGACGGCGCAAATGCAAAGCTCGTCGATAACACGCATAGCTGGCTCGATTTCACCGATCTCGTGCTGATCGATCCTGTTGGTACCGGCTGGAGCCGCACGGTGAAGGCCGACGACGCTTCGAATTATTACAATGTCAGCGCCGATGCGCAKACCATGGCGAAAACGATCGCGCTCTACGTCGCTCATAACAACCGCGCCAATTCGCCGAAATACCTGCTCGGCGAAAGCTATGGCGGTTTCCGCGCTGCCAAGGTGGCGTCCACGTTGCAAGAGAGCCAGGGAATCATCATCGCAGGCACTGTCATGCTATCGCCGCTGCTTGAAGGGCAGTTGATGTTTAATGCCGACCAGTTCGCGCTCGGTGCGGCGCTGGAATTTCCCTCGCTGGCAGCCGCCGAGGCCGACCGCCGCAGGAGCTTCAGCGAGTCCAGCCAGCGCGATATTGAGACCTTCGCGCTTGGCGAATATCTCACCACGCTTGCTGGCGCCGCGCCCACAGGCGATGCGGCAACAGCCTTCTATGGCAAGATTTCCAGTCTCACCGGCATTCCGCAGGATGTCGTTATCCGCAATCGCGGCTTCCTCGGCGATGCTTTCGCCAAGCATTCCGACCGGCAGGGCGGCGAAGTGATGAGCCCCTACGACGCCTCCTTCGCAACACCCGATCCCTATCCGGAATCCGATTACGACCGCGGCAACGACCCAATCCTCGACGGGTTCGCCCGCGCCTATGGTGGCGCCTTTGCCGATTATGCCCGCAACGAACTCGGCTTCAAGACGGAGATGACCTACACCCTGCTCGAGAACGATATCAGCCGGCGCTGGGATTGGGGCGGTGGACGTGGCGGCGGCTCGCGCTTCCAGGCAAGCGCCACCGACGATATCAGGCAGATGCTCGCCTCCAACCCGTCCTTTCACCTGCTAGTCGCGCACGGCTACAGTGATCTGGTGACCCCCTATGGCGTCAGCCGCTACGTAGTTGACCATCTTCCGCCGTCGCTTGCGGGCAATCGCGTGTCACTGAAGCTCTATCGCGGCGGCCACATGTTCTACACGACGGCCGGCCAGCGCGCCGCCTTCACGGCGGATGCGAAGGCCTTTTATGCCGAGCATCCCGCCGGTCCGCCGGCAGATTGAGGACGGTCGAGGGTTGCCGCAGAGCCGTGCTGACCTAGTTTCCCGGGCATGGCAAACAGCAATCAGCTATCAGAAGCGCCGCCATCCGGCAGCGTTTCCCAGCAGGACGAAACCCTTACCACGCTCTCTTCCTATCTCCAGCACGGCGCACTCTTTCTCGATATTGACGGCACGCTTCTCGATCTCGCACCGACGCCGGATGAAATATTCGTACCACCGTCGCTTCCCGCGCAGCTCGACGCGCTATCGAAAAGGCTCGGCGGCGCGTTGGCGCTGGTGACAGGGCGCGGACTATCCTATGCCGACCGCCTCTTCGCTCCCTTCCAGTTTCCTATCGCCGGCCTGCATGGAGCCGAACGCCGCAGCCCCGACGGCAGCATCTTCAAGGTGGAGTCTACGGCCGAATTCGAGAGGCTGAAGATCGAACTGCGGGCAGAGACGGCAGGCTGGACCGGCATCCTCATCGAGGACAAGGGCGCGGCCGTCGCCGCCCATTTCCGACTTGCGCCGGCGCGGCAGGCGGAACTTACAGAACTGATGCAGCGTTTCGCGAACCGCGCAAGACCGGACTGGACCCTCCAGCATGGCAAGATGGTTCTCGAAATCCGCCCCGCCAGAGCCAACAAGGGCGACGCATTGGAGAGCTTTCTCGCAACTTCAACCTTTCTCGGCCGCCATCCGATCGCCATTGGTGACGATGTCACCGACGAGGCGATGTTCGCCATGGCGAACCGGCTCGGTGGATATTCCGTCCGCGTCGGCCCGCCGTCAGCCGAGACCGCCGCTCGCGGCACCCTGCCTTCTGCGCAAGTGGTCCGCGAAATCATCTCGCATTTCACCAACTGATTGCATTTGCAGTTATTTCTAATGAAAGGAATTTTTCATGAGCCGACTTGTCGTCGTTTCCAACCGTGTCCCCGTCCAGGAAAAGAAAGGGGCCGCGTCCGCCGGCGGGCTTGCCGTGGCGCTGGAGGCCGCACTTGAGAAACGTGGCGGCATCTGGATGGGCTGGTCGGGAAAGATCAACGAAGAAGGCGAACCCGGCCCGCTTGCGATCGAGGAGCGGGGCAACATCACTTATGCACTGACCGATCTCACATCCAAGGATGTCGACGAATATTACTTCGGCTTCGCAAACCGCATGCTCTGGCCGATMTGTCATTACCGAATGGACCTTGCGGAATACGGCCGTACGGAAATGGCCGGCTATTTTCGTGTCAACCGCTTCTTCGCCCATCGACTGGCGCCGTTGATCAAGCCGGACGACGTCATCTGGGTCCATGATTACCACCWCATTCCGCTTGCCGCCGAGCTTCGGCAGATGGGTATCAAGAACAGGATCGGTTTCTTCCTGCACATTCCCTGGCCACCGGCAGACGTGCTCTTCGCCATGCCCGTCCACGAGGAAATCATGCGAGGGCTCGCTGCCTATGATCTCGTCGGCTTCCAGACCGATCACGATCTGGAAAATTTCGCAGGCTGCCTGCGTCGCGAGGAGATGGGAGACATGATCGGCGAAGGGCGTTTTACCGCCGGTGAGCGCACGTTCCGCGGCGGAGCCTATCCAATCGCCATCGAAACGGCCGCCTTCGCTGAATTCGCAAAGAGAGCCGACAGCCACAGCATGGTACTGAAGGCGCGCCACAGCATCGAGGACCGCAGCCTCATCATCGGCGTCGACCGGCTGGATTATTCCAAGGGCATCACGCAGCGCATCGATGCCTTCGAGCACTTCGTCACCAACAATCCGGCGCATCAGCGCCAGGTCACCTATCTGCAGATCACCCCGAAATCCCGCTCCGAAGTACCGGAATACGAGGCAATGCAGCGCATGGTCGCCGAACAGGCCGGCCGTGTGAACGGCGCGCTCGGCACTGTCGACTGGGTGCCGATCCGCTATATCAACCGCTCCGTCAGCCGGCCGGTGCTCGCCGGCCTCTATCGGCTTGCCAAGGTCGGCCTCGTCACGCCACTGCGTGACGGCATGAACCTCGTCGCCAAGGAATATGTTGCCGCACAGAACCCTGATGATCCGGGCGTGCTGGTTCTTTCCCGCTTTGCCGGCGCGGCGCGGGAGCTGAACGGCGCCCTGCTCGTCAATCCCTACGATATCGTCGGCACATCCAATGCGCTGGCACGCGGGCTTAACATGCCGCTCGACGAACGCCGCGACCGCTGGCGACGGATGATGGATCACCTCTTGGAACATGACGTCTCGCGCTGGTGCGACGACTTCCTAGGTGATCTCGCTGCCTGAACGGTTTGACGCGGAAGCCTGCCGGCAGATAATTTCGCGAGCATAACAAGGGAGGATTTTCATGAAGATCAGTGCGCGCAACCGCCTGAAGGGCAAGGTCGTGGATGTGGTGAAGGGTGCGACGACCGCCCATATCCGCATCGATATCGGCAATGGCGTTATCGTCACCGCCTCCATCACCAACGAGGCGGTTGACGAACTCGGCCTCAAGGTCGGTTCCGAGGCCTATGCCGTCATCAAGGCTTCCGATGTGATGGTGGGTGTCGACTGATTTTTTCGGTTTCGCTACGATGCGTGGCCGGTCTGGAAATCGCCCGGCTGCGGCGGGGCTATGGGCTTGAAAAAGGTGCGGTCCGGCTTCAAGTCGAGAAGCGGCGTTCCATCGAGGCAATCCAAGCCGCGGACCAGCACCGCATTGCCTTCGATCGCTTCCAGCTTGACGATGGAGGTGCCGATCGGATTGGGCCTTACGGGTGAGCGCAGCGAAAAGGTCCCGTGCGTCTTGCCGTTGCTGGCCGGGCTCTGCAGCAGCAGATCGCGCCGCGACTGATGCAGCCAGTAAAGCACTTCCAGCCGCTCGTAGGCCGCGACACCTTGCAGTGCAGGCGTCCAGGGATCGAAGATTTCGATGCGGCAGAGCGGTCCGTCATGCCGCCCCTGGCGCGGGGTTTCCATTCGCGAGGTCCAGGGCGTGAAAATGCGACCGATGAAGACGAGGCCGGCATCCGTCGCTTCAGGCGGATTGTCGAGCGCCAGTTCATTTTCACGGATCTCGTTTTCTCGCACCATAATTCCTTCTCCCAGCCGCAACGAACACAGGCGCGCGGTATGTCGCGTTGACTATAGCGACCCAGATATCAGGCAGGCAACGGATTATCCGGCCATTCCTCCGTCAGGTCAGCCTGAACCGGCCGCTCCAGATAGGTGGACAGCACCACATAGCTCTTGGTCCCTGTGACGCCTGGAACGGCATGGATCTGTGACAGAAAGGCCTCCAGCGCGACCGGACTTTCCGTACGCACCTTGAAGATGACACTCGCGTCGCCTGCCACGGAATGCATCTCTTCCACTTCAGGAAAACGGCAGATCCGCATCAGTCGCTCGCTCTTGCCCCAACCGGCCGCCTCCACATGGACGAAGGCGAGCAGCGGCTTGCCGAGTGATGCCCCGTCGAGCGCGGCGTGCGCACCCTTCATCACTCCGGATCGGCGCAGCCGCTTGACACGCTCGTGCACGGCTGGCGGCGACAGGCTGACCTTCTCGCCGAGGCTGGCATAGCTCTGCATGGCATCGACTGCCAGCGCGCCTAATATCCTTCGGTCGAATGGATCCAACTGCACGGCATCCCGCTTGCTGCGCCGAACGTCCTTCGTTTCTTTTGCCATTCGGAAAATCTGCCCTCTTGCCGAATTTTATTCGGCGATAATAACAGAAAGCTTCACTGCGTTCGATATGGAGAAACCTTGGATGGAACTGGTACGACACAATCCACGGGACGGCGTCTATGCTGCAACGCCGGATTATATTCACGCGATGGAAGTCCGGAATCCCAGCCGCCTGCTCTTCGTCAGCGGCACGATGGGGCTCGATGGCACAGGTGCGGCCGCAGATGATCTTCCTGGCCAGTTGGATCTCATCTGGTCGAACCTGCGGGCAATCCTTGCCGATGCCGGTTTGAGCGTGGGCAATATCGTACGGCTCACGAGCTATCTGCGCGACGCGGAATATGCCGAAGCCAATCAGAATGCGCGGCTGGCAGCGCTTGGCGATCACATTATCCCGACGACGGCGATTGTGGTGCAAACACTTCGGGATGACTGGCTGGTCGAAATCGAGATCATCGCAGCAGGTTGAGACTGCCGCCCCGTCCAGACGGGGCGGCAGATGGCGTCACGCAGCCTGACGCAGCAGGCCGAGTGCCTCTTCGAGGCCGACTTCGCCCAGGAAGTTGCCGGCGCTTCCGGCCTTCTCCCGATGCTCGATCGCGTGGGCGAAGCGCACGGCAGGCAGCTGAATCATGCGCTGATAGAGATCGTTCACCGCCGGAAACTGCCGGCGGTCGACCACCATGTGAAAGTCGTTCCAGCGGGCGATACCGGTGAAATAGGCATCCGCAATGCCGGGCTTGTCGCCAAGCAGCCATTTCCGGCCGGCGAGCAGACGCTCCAGCGTGCCGTGGGCCTTTTCGACCTTGGCTGTACCGTAAGCGACGAGTACCTCCTTCTCGGCAGGCCCAAGCTCATGTTCGACCGCGTGCCAGAGCGGGCCGAAGGCGCCAAAAAAACTGGTATTCAAATAGGCGAGCATCTGGTTCAGGCGGTCGAACTCGGCTGTACCCTGTGCAAAACCCAGCCCGTTGGCGAGCGACTGCGCAGCGATATGGTTCAGGATTGCCATGCTTTCGTTTATCAGCCGCCCGTCCGGCAGCAGCAGCGAAGGCGTCTCTCCGACAGTGTTGATGCGCCGGTATTCGTCGCCAGAGACAGTCTCGGGCATTTCGATCCGGCAGAGGCGGTAAGGCAGGCCGGACCATTCCAGAGAGACGATCGAACCGAAGGAGCAGCCTTCCGGTACGCCGTAGAACAATATGAGTGACATTATCGGGTCCTTTCCAGGTGGAATTTGTTGACCCGGCCAATATGATTTCGTGGACGATCAAACGGCAGTCGGCAATAATGCGCCTTAAAGTCCACAGATATGGAGGCTGAAAAATGCCGGCCGCCTTTAACCTCAACGACCTCCATCTCTTCGTGCGAGCGGTGGAAAGCGGTAGCTTCACGGCTGCGGGACGCCATCTGGGCATCCCGAAATCGACGATCAGCAAGCGCGTGGCGGAACTGGAGGAGAGGCTCGGCGTACGGCTGATCCAGCGCACCTCACGCAGCTTTGCCCTGACGGATATCGGCAGGGATGTCTTCGAACATGCGCAAGCCTCGATCATCGAAGCGGAAATGGCCGAAAGCATCGTGCGCAACCGCCTTGGAGAGCCGAGCGGCACGGTCAGACTGACCGCAGCAGTGCCTACGGCGCAATTTTCGCTCGCCGATCATCTGGCCGAACTGACAGCACGCTATCCGAAGCTGAAAGTGTCATTGCATGTGACCGACCGCTTCGTCGATATCGTTCAGGAGGGCTTCGACATCGCGCTGCGCAGTCACCGCTTTCCGCTGGCAGACTCGGCGCTCGTACAGCGGCGGCTTGCGGTTCACCCGTTCCTGATTGTCGCTTCGCCGGACTATATAGCGCAATATGGGAAGCCCGAGCGGCCCGAAGATATCGCCGGTCACAAGGCAATCATGCCCAGTCTTACGGAGGAACACTGGTCCCTTATCTCGGACGGCGGCACCAAGGCGTTGATAATGCCCCAGCCTGTGATGGCGGCGGACGAGCCAATGGTACTGCTGAAAGCAGCTGCGGCCGGCATGGGCATTACTGTTCTGCCCACCTCCGTCTGCAACGATGCGCTGCATGACGGCCGGCTGGTGCGTCTTTTGCCTGGTTGGACGGCCGGCAGCATCAGCACGACGATGCTCATGCCGCACAGACGGGGACAATTACCCTCAGTGCGCGCCGTCGTCGAGTTCCTTGCCGAGCGGCTGGCGCGGTAATCAGGCGGCCTTGGCCGCATGATATTCCTTGATTGCCACCATCTTGATCGCCGGATAGCGCTCCGCCTCGTAGCGCAACGAGAAACCGTCCTGCGCCAGGAAGACCGGGTCGCCGTCCAGATCGCGGGCGATGTCGCCACGCTTGACGGTGAGGAACTTGTCGAGGTCAGAAGCCTGATCGGACGAAATCCAGCGGCAGATGGAGAAGCGCGACATTTCGAAGGAGACCGGCAGGCCGTATTCGGCCATCAGGCGCTCCTTCAGCACATCGAGCTGCAACGCGCCGACGACACCGACGATAGCGGGCGAACCGTCTTCCGGAGAGAAGAGCTGGACCACACCTTCTTCGGCCATCTGCTGCAAGGCTTCCTTGAGCTTCTTGGCCTTCATGGCGTCTTCCAAGCGCACGCGGCGCAGGATCTCCGGCGAGAAGTTGGGCACGCCCTGAAAGACGAGGCTTTCGCCTTCCGTCAGCGTGTCGCCGATGCGCAGCGTGCCGTGGTTCGGGATGCCGACCACGTCGCCGGCATAGGCCGTATCGGCAAGCTGGCGCTGCGAGGCAAAGAAGAATTGCGGCGCGGTGAGGCCGAGTTGCTTGCCCGTGCGCGAAAGGCGCGCCTTCATGCCGCGCTCCAGCTTGCCGGAGCAGATGCGGGCGAAGGCGATGCGGTCGCGATGGTTCGGATCCATGTTCGCCTGAATCTTGAAGACGAAGGCCGTCATCTTGTCTTCGGCGGCATGCACGGTGCGAATATCGGCCGTCTGGTCACGCGGCGGCGGGGCGACTTCACCCAGTGCGTTGATGAGGTCTCGGACACCGAAATTGCGCAGCGCCGATCCGAAGAAGACCGGCGTCATATGGCCTTCGAGGAAAGCTTGCCGATCGAACGGACGGCAGGCCTCGATCGCCAGCTCGACTTCCTCGATGAAGGAATCGCGCTCGTTTTCCGGCAGCCGGTCGGCCACACTCTGCGGGCCGTTGACGGCAGTGACCTCGACTTCCGTATCGGAGCCGCGCACGGTGTTTTCCTTCAGGTGGTAGGAACCGCAGAAGGTCTTGGCGCGACCGATCGGCCAGGTGACCGGGGCCGTGTCCAGCGCCAGCTTTTCCTCGACCTCGTCCAGGATCTCGAAGGGATCGCGGCTTTCGCGGTCCATCTTGTTGATGAAGGTGATGATCGGAATGTCGCGCATGCGGCAGACTTCGAAGAGCTTCAGCGTGCGCGGCTCGATACCCTTTGCGGCATCGATGACCATGACCGCGGCATCCACCGCCGTCAGCGTGCGATAGGTATCGTCGGCAAAGTCTTCGTGACCGGGAGTATCGAGAATGTTGAAGACATTGCCTTCATATTCGAAGGTCATGACCGAGGTGACGACGGAGATACCGCGCTCACGCTCGATCTTCATCCAGTCCGAGCGGGTCTGTATGCGGTCCTTCTTCGCCTTCACTTCACCGGCGAGCTGGATGGCGCCGCCGAAAAGCAGCAGCTTTTCCGTGAGCGTCGTCTTACCCGCGTCCGGGTGGGCAATAATAGCGAATGTGCGGCGGCGGGAGACCGCCTCGGCGAGACTTTCGGCCATAGTGTGAATCCTGTGGAATTGCGGCGTATCTAGCGATTAAAGCGCGCCATTGCAATTGACCTTGCGGCGTGAGGCACGAAGTAATGCCGCATGACCATTCACACAGACACCCGCCCGACCCTCAATCTCGTCCGCCTGCCGAACGGCCAAGGCCTCGATCTACCCGCCTATGAAACGCGGGGGGCTGCCGGCATGGACCTTCGCGCGGCCATCGACGAGGACAAGCCGCTGGTGCTTGCGCCTGGCAAACGCGCGCTTGTTCCTATAGGCTTCGTCTTTGAAATCCCTGACGGTTTCGAGGGACAAATTCGCCCGCGTTCCGGTCTTGCGGCCAAGAACGGTGTCACCTGCCTCAATGCGCCCGGCACCGTCGACTGCGATTATCGCGGCGAAGTGAAAGTCATCCTCATCAATCTCGGCGAGGAGGATTTCACCATCACACGTGGCATGCGCATCGCGCAGATGGTGATCGCGTCTTTCATCCAGACCCGCATCACCGAAGTCTCGGAGACGACCGAAACCGCGCGCGGCGCCGGTGGCTTTGGTTCCACAGGCGTATGAGCGCCGCGGATGCGACCGGCCTTACCTTCCGACAGAACTATTTCAGCGATCCGGCAGCCTGGGCCGCGCTCGTTTCTCTCCTCGACAATACATTCGGCATCGATATCGACCCACTGCGTGCACTCGGCGGTGCGGACCCGACCAGCATGCCCTTCGGCTGGTTTACCGATGAGGGCGTGCTTGCCGCCAATCTTTCCGCCTTCGCCATGCCTTTCGTCTTCAACGGCAGGCTCGTCAATGCGGCCGGACTTCAATCCGGAGCGGTCCGTCCACCATGGCGTGGCCGCGGCCTCTACCGCGATGTGACGCAGAAAGCACTTGTCTGGTGCGAGACGCAAGGTTTCGAGGTTGTCATCCTCTCTACGGACAAGCCTGATCTCTACGAGCCCTATGGTTTCCGTTCGCTCCCGCTTCACAAGTACGTTGGCCCTGMACCAGCGGTCAGCGGCGCCACCGGGGCGCGGACGCTTCAGCCGCGCGATGTCGACGATCTTGCTTTGCTCCAGAGCCTGCTGAAAAACCGCAAACCGGTTTCTGAAACTCTCGCCGTTGCCGGCAGCTCGGCGATGTTTCTGATCAACACGCGACTCGATGCCGATGTCCGCTTGAGCTATCTTGAAGAGAGTGCGGCGGCCATCGCATGGAAAATGCCGGTCGCCGGCCACTTCGTTCTTCTCGATGTGGTCGCGACAGACATCCCTCCACTTGCCGCAATCCTTGCCGGTCTCGGCATTCAGGCGACATCCGTCGAAACGCTCTTCCGCCCGGACAGGCTCGGCTGGTCCGGCGAGGCCGCTCCCTGCGAAGGCGGGACACGGCTGATGCTGCGCGGGCTGGAAGAGATGAGCCTCGATCGTCCCGCGATGCTGTCGCCGATGGCAGATTTCTGAGGTTATTGTTTCGGACTATTTCTTTCGGATCAGCGGCGGCAGGCGGCGCTTGACCGGCGAGGACTTGATCATCGAGGTATTGGTCTCCGCCCGCTCGGCCACCTTGTCGAGAATGTTGTCGAGCTCACCCATGGAGCGGACGACGAGACGGGCAATGAAACAATCATCTCCCGTCACCTTGTCGCATTCGATGAACTCCGGCGTGTCCTGGATGATGCGCTCGACGATATGGAGCTGGCCGGGCAGCGGGCGCACCCGCACGATCGCCTGAAGCGGGTAGCCGATCGTCGCCGGATCGAGATCGATGGTGAAGAGGGTAACGACCCCGCGATCCTCAAGCCGCCGCAAGCGCTCTGCCGCGCTCGGCGAAGAAAGACCTACGGCCTGGGCGAGTTCCTTTAGGGAAATACGTGAGTTTCCTGCCAGCGCCTCTATCATTGCGCGGTCAATATCGTCGACAGCCGGGATCTCGTTAGCCAACATGGCAAAAACTCCTAACAAGATTAGGTTTATCCAGCCTTTCCCTTTTTTATCTTATAGAAATTGCTGCTTTGCCGCAATACAATTTCCCGATAACTGATGGAGATGGCGATGCAGGGTGAGATCAGAAGAGGCACAGCGGAGATGACAGCGGCGATGCTGATCTCCGGAACGATAGGCTGGTTCGTCGTCATGTCCGGCCAGCCGATCAGCGGCGTCGTCTTCTGGCGCTGCTTTTTCGGCGCGCTGACCCTGCTTGTCATCTGCACCGCCCTTGGCCTGCTCAGGCCCGGTATCATCAGTCTGCGCTCGCTCGGTATTGCTGTCTTCGGCGGCATCGCGATCGTTTCCAATTGGCTGCTGCTGTTTGCCTCCTATTCGCATGCCTCGATCTCCATCGCGACGACGGTCTACAATACTCAACCCTTCATGCTGCTTGGGCTCGGCGCACTCTTTCTCGGTGAGAAGATCACGAGCACGAAGCTCTTCTGGCTCGGGCTTTCCTTCGCCGGCATGGCTGTAATCGTCGAGGCGAAGCCAAGTACCGATGCCGTCTCCGAAAGCTACGGTCTCGGCATCCTAATGGCGCTGGGTGCCGCCTTCTTCTATGCGCTGGCAGCACTTGCCGCCAAGTGGCTGAAAGGCACGCCGCCGCACCTGATCGCGCTGATCCAGGTTTCGACCGGCATCGTCATGCTGGCTCCGATGACCGATTTTTCGAACCTTCCGGCCGATACCGGTTCCTGGACGATCCTGATCACCGTCGGCGTCATCCACACCGGCCTGATGTATGTGCTGCTGTATGGCGCGATCCAGAAGCTGCCGACACATCTGACCGGCGCCTTGTCTTTCATCTATCCGGTCGCCGCCATCCTGGTCGACCGTTTCGCCTTCGGCCACGCGTTGCAGCCGATGCAGATTGCCGGGGCGGCGGTCATTCTGCTCGCCGCCGCCGGCATGAATCTCGGCTGGTCGCCGGGCAGGCTCATTCGCCAGCCCGAGGCCAGAAGCTGAGCCATTACTTCGCCTGACGGGTCGTTTCGAACAGGAACCAGGTACGGCGCTCACTCTGGTCGATCCAGTTCTCGATCAAGCTGGCGGTCGCGACGTCGTTATGCTCGTCGCAGACTTCGTGTACTGCGCGCAGGATTGAAACGAGGTGAAGATTGTCTTCACGCAGTTCGGAGAGCATGTCCTCAGGCGTTACATAATCTGCATCATTGTCCGGGATACGCTGCTGGCGGGCGATTTGGCCGATCGAGCGCAGCGTCGTGCCGCCGATCTTGCGGGCGCGTTCGGCAACCTCATCCGTCATGTCGAAAATCTGTTCTGCCTGCTCGTCAAGCAGCAGATGATAATCGCGGAAATGCGGACCGGACATGTGCCAGTGGAAGTTCTTGGTCTTCACATAAAGCGTGAAGACATCGGCAAGCAAAGCCGTCAACGCGGCCGAAATATCGGTGATCGCGTTGGTCGGCAGGTCGGACGGTGTCTTGAGCGGCGAACGTCTGCGGGCTTCAGCTGAGGTAGGCGACATACATTCTCTCCTTGGTGATGAAAACCTTCTGCGCCGCTGGCCGGGGGATAACCGCGGCTGGCCTGCTTGCGGCCGGATGCAAGGGGAAAATAGCAAGGCCGGATCGCTTTCCAAGTAGATCATGGTTCAKCCGACCTATTCTTTATGGTTATGGACAGATCAGCGTGAGGCGATTGATGGAGCCGGCGATACGCGCCTATAGAGAGACTGCGCAAATCAGTGGATACGAAGATGAGCCTCACCGTCCTGATCGCCTATGCCGGAGCCCTGTTGATTGCTGCCGCCATTCCCGGCCCGGGGATCACGGCGATCGTGGCGCGTGCGCTCGGCTCGAACTTCCGCGAGACCTTCTTCATGGGGCTCGGCCTCGTGCTCGGCGACATGACCTATCTCACAGCCGTTATCCTCGGCCTTGCCTTCGTGGCGCAGACCTTCACCGAAATCTTCCTCGTCATCAAAATCGCCGGCGCGCTCTATCTCGGTTACATCGCCTGGAAGCTCTGGACTGCCGGCCTGCTGCCGCAGGATATCGCCGCGAAGAGGTCCAGCAATGCGGGCATGTCGTTCCTGTCCGGCCTGCTGGTAACGCTCGGAAATCCAAAGACCATGCTGTTCTATGTGGCACTGGTACCGACGCTGATCGATCTCGGCAGCATCGGCATGCGTGAATACCTCACCCTGCTTTTCGTCACTTTCGTGGTGCTGATGATCGTGCTCATTCCCTACATGATGCTGGCGTCCCGCGCCCGCATCATGCTGAAGCAGCCGCGCTCACTGCAGGCGCTGAACCGCGTCGCAGCAAGCATCCTGGCAGGCACGGCGGCCTTCATCGCCACGCGTGCTGCCTGAAATAAACATTCGGCAACGAACGGTTTTCAAAGGATTTTTTCTCTGGCTAGAACAGTCGGCGGATGAAGCCACTCTGGTCTCATCGCCAGTTTGACCCTATTCTCTCTGCAGATTTCAAAGGGAGAGCACCCATGTCGCACAAACCGGGCCGCGGCCGCATCTATTCCTCGATAACGGACACAGTCGGCGACACGCCGCTCGTTCGCCTCGACAAACTCGCCAAGGAAAAAGGCGTGGTTGCCAACATTCTCGCCAAGCTGGAGTTCTTCAATCCGATCGCTTCGGTGAAGGACCGTATCGGCGTTGCCATGATCGAGAGCCTGGAAACGCAGGGCAAGATTTCACCCGGCAAGACCGTGCTGATTGAGCCGACCTCGGGCAACACTGGTATCGCGCTTGCCTTCGCCGCTGCCGCCAAGGGATACCGACTGATCCTCACCATGCCTGAGACCATGTCCGTCGAGCGCCGCAAGATGCTGGCGCTGCTCGGCGCCGAACTGGTTCTGACCGAAGGGCCGAAGGGCATGAAGGGCGCCATCGGCAAAGCTGAAGAACTCGCCGCCTCACTGCCCGACGCCGTCATCCCGCAGCAGTTCGAAAACCCGGCCAACCCGGAAATCCACCGCAAGACAACGGCCGAAGAAATCTGGAACGACACCGACGGCACGGTCGATATCTTCGTTGCCGGCATCGGCACCGGCGGCACGATCACCGGCGTCGGCCAAGTGTTGAAGAGCCGCAAGCCTGACATCCGGGTGGTCGCCGTCGAGCCCACCGATTCTCCGGTGCTATCCGGCGGCACGCCTGGCCCGCACAAAATCCAGGGCATCGGCGCCGGCTTCGCCCCAAAGATCCTCGATACCAGCATCTATGACGAGGTCGTCACCGTCAGCAACGACGAGGCCTTCCAGCACGCGCGGCTCGTCGCCAGGCTCGAAGGGGTGCCGGTCGGCATCTCCTCGGGTGCAGCGCTTGCAGCCGCGATCGAGGTCGGCCGCCGTCCGGAAAATGCTGGCAAGAATATCGTCGTCATCATCCCATCCTTTGCCGAACGTTATCTTTCGACGGCGTTGTTTGAAGGGCTGGGAAGCTGAGAGAGGAATTCGTGAGTAGTGAGTGGTGAATGAGGTTGCTTTCGGTGCCTGCCACAATCGCTTTGGCTGGCCAATCACCGATTATGAACCGCTACTCACTAATCACTGCTCACTAATCACCCAACCTCATGCCGCTGCCGTCAGCCGCGTGCCGGCAACACGGTAGGAGATTGCCTCCGCGAGATGGATCCGGCCTACGGTTTCCTTGCCATCGAGATCGGCAAGCGTGCGGGCGACCTTGAGGACGCGATGGTAGCCGCGGGCAGAAAACTTCATTTTGTCGGCGGCATCCCGCAACAGCTGCAATCCTGCCGTATCCGGCTCGGCAAATTTCTCGATCATTGCCGTCGAGCATCCGGCATTGGTGGAAATACCAGCAGCGCCGGCAACGGCATAGCGTTCACGCTGGATGTCGCGGGCGCGGGCGACGCGCCGGGCAACATCGGCGCTCGCTTCGGCGACCGTCGGCCGGATCAGATCGGCAGCGGAAACGGCCGGCACGTCGATGCGGATATCGATGCGATCCATCAGCGGGCCTGAAATACGAGCCTGATAATCGCTCATGCAGCGCGGGCCGCGGGCGCAGGTGTGGCCTGGCTCTCCCGCCATGCCGCAGCGGCAAGGGTTCATGGCCGCAATGAGCTGAATCCGAGCCGGATAAGAGACGCGATGATTGGCGCGTGCGATGACACATTCGCCGCTTTCCAGCGGCTGGCGCAGGGCATCGAGCACCTGCGGTGCAAATTCAGGGAATTCATCAAGAAAAAGCACGCCATGATGAGCAAGCGAGGCCTCGCCCGGCCGGGCGCGCAGGCCGCCGCCAATGAGCGCCGCCATGGTCGCAGAATGATGTGGCGTGCGGAAAGGCCGGCGGTCCGAGAGCTTGCCGCCGGACAGCTGTCCGGCGATGGAATGGATCATCGAGACTTCGAGCAGTTCGGCAGCCAAGAGTGGTGGAAGGATGGAGGGCAGCCTCGAGGCCAGCATCGATTTGCCGGAGCCGGGCGGTCCGACCATCAAGAGATTGTGGCCGCCGGCAGCCGCCACTTCCAGCGCCCGCTTGGYGCTTTCCTGTCCCTTGATTTCGGAGAGATCGGGCAGATTGGCAGCGTTCGGACGGATGGAGGGCTCCGGTCGTGAGAGTATCTGTGTGCCGCGGAAATGATTGGCGAGCGCGATCAGGCTGCGAGGCGCCAGAATGTCGACGCCGGAACCTGCCCATGCGGCTTCCGGGCCGCTTTCGGAAGGGCA
The DNA here is from genome assembly GCF_056397645.1 of Rhizobium sp. 05L429. NCBI lineage: Bacteria > Pseudomonadati > Pseudomonadota > Alphaproteobacteria > Hyphomicrobiales > Rhizobiaceae > Rhizobium > Rhizobium sp. 05L429. The sequence goes on from NZ_JBFTNV010000008.1 coordinate 79,302, forward strand.
GATCAGCCCCTTCCCACTCGCATTTGCACCGATTGCCGCCGGCAGCGCACCGGCGATGGCGGCAATCGTGCCGTCGAGGTTGAGTTCGCCGACGACGACATAATCGGACAAGGCATCCGCAGGAATGGCGCCGAGCGCTGCCATCAKGCCGAGCGCGATAGGCAAATCGAAATGACTACCCTCTTTAGGGAGATCGGCTGGCGCAAGGTTGACCGTCACGCGCTTGGACGGCAACGCCAGACCAGAGGCATGTAAGGCCGCCTGCACTCGCTCGCGGCTTTCCGCAACCGCCTTGTCGGGCAGCCCGACGATCTGGATTCCCATCTTGCCGGGAGCGACCATGACCTGGACTTCGACCGGCACACCTTCAATGCCCTGAAACGCAACCGTGCTGACGCGCGCGACCATGCCTTGCCCCGTAACCTCTAAACCCAACCTATGAAGGCGGTCACAATCTGGCATGGAACCTAGAAGAAAACAAGAACGATAAGTGAACAGATTCAGCTATTCGCTGCAATCAAATTGCAGCGGGTTGTAAAGCCGGAACGAAGGCGATCAAAGGCGGAACGCTGAGAGCGTTTCCGTTTTCTTCGAATCAGAGGGATGCCCTATCTCTCTGTTTTCACCCAATTCCGGACGCAAACCGTTGCGCACTTTTGACGGGACTGCTCTAACCGCGCTTTCGTTCGATGGCTTCCCATAACAGGCTTGCGATGTCGACGCCGCCGAATTTTTTCACTTCGCGGATGCCGGTCGGCGAGGTCACGTTGATCTCGGTCATGTAGTCACCGATCACATCGATGCCGACGAGCAGGAAGCCGCGTTCGCGCAGGGCGGGTCCGATGCGGCCGCAGATTTCCTTCTCGCGGGCCGTCAGCTCGGTCGGCTCAGCGCGGCCGCCCACATGCATGTTCGAGCGGCTGTCATGCTCAGCTGGGACGCGATTGATCGCGCCGGCAAACTCACCGTCGACGAGGATGATGCGCTTGTCGCCCTTGCGCACGTCAGGCAGGTACTGTTGAGCGATGAAGGGCTCGCGGAAGAGCTGGCCGAACATTTCCAGCAGCGAGGACAGATTGCGATCGTCCTTGGTGGAATGGAAGACACCGGCGCCACCATTGCCGTAGAGCGGCTTCAGGATGATGTCGCCCATCTCGTCGCGGAAGCGGCGGATCTCGCCGGGGTCCTTGGTGATCAGCGTCTTCGGCATCAGGTCGGAAAATTCGGTGACGAAGATCTTTTCCGGTGAGTTGCGCACCCAGGCCGGATCGTTGACGACAAGCGTCTTCGGATGGATGCGTTCCAGAAGATGCGTCGAGGTGATGTAGGACATGTCGAAAGGCGGATCCTGGCGCAGCAGGACGACATCCATGGTCGACAGGTCGATGCGCTCAGGCGCGCCGAGTTCATAATGATCGCCCTTGACGTCGCGCAGCACCATCGGCTCGACGGCGGCATAGAGCTTGTCGTCGCGGAAGCTCAGGCGATCGGGCGTGTAATGGAAGAGCTTGTAGCCGCGCGCCTGAGCCTCGAGGCTCATGGCAAAGGTGGAATCGCCCGCGATATTGATGCCGGAGACATGGTCCATCTGGACCGCTACGTTCTTGATCTTGGCCATTTCCGTCCCTTGAGCTGATGCCGCCCAGATGTAGGTCGGTCAGCCATCAAACGCAACGGCAATCAATGGCTTCGGACGTTTCCGCGAGCGCAATTTTCAGGCGGCAATGCCGGTGCCGCCGCCGTTACGCAAGAGGTTGCGCAGGCGGTAGGCGATGGCGAGTGGCTTCGGGAAAGGCTTGCGCAGGAAGGCAACCTTGCGGACGTAATTATCGACCCGCCAGTTCGCCCAGGTGCCGCCAGCAAAGAAGGCGACGTCACCTGCCTGCAGCGTTCGCTCCAGGCCGTCTTCGGTGGTGACATGCACCTCGCCTTCGAGGATCATCACCGTCTCGTCCCAACCGAAACGCCAGCGGAATTCGCCTGATGTGCAATCCCAGATCGCCGTCAGCGACGCCTCGTCATGGCCGCGGGAATGTTCTGCCGTGCGCGCCTGCGGATTGCCGCTGATGATCCAGTCCGGATTGATCGGCGTCGATTTCAGCACCATGCCCCCGCTTGCCTGTGCGATGAAGGATTTGTTGGCCGACTTCAGCGCGGCATAAGGCACGGACCGCGCAGCCATGGCGACCGCGGTTGCAAGCATCATCTTCCAGGCCATGAATTACCCCCAATTTGCTACCCCTAGCTGCGCCGTGAATAGCAAAAAAGTCGTAAAAGCCCGTTCAAGCAGATGCTAAAATTTTAATGGAAGGTTGTTCGTCGCTGACGACTTCTTGGACACTCACCATCACAAGAACAAACTCAGTAAGGTTTAGAAAGCATCCGGGAAATGACGCGGCAGCTTCCCTGGCACTATCGCAACGATATCGTAGCGTTGCGATAGCCGAGCATAGTCCCGCTGACGAGCGAGCCAGAGGTCGCTTGCGGCCCGGATCCGTTTTTGTGAAGCGTAGGATACGGCATCCACCGCGCCCGTCTCGTCGGCGCGCGCCTTGACCTCGACAAAGATGGCCAGATCGCCCTTCCGGGCGATGATATCGATCTCGCCGAGCTTCGTCCGATGCCGCAGGGCGAGGATGCGATAACCCTTCAGCATCAGGAAAATGGCAGCGATATATTCCGCGGCCGAGCCGCGACGCAGCGCCTTTCTCCTGCGGAGCGTGGCTTCGCCGTCAGCCATTCGCAGCCTTCATGTCGAGGAGCTTCTGGTAGAGCACCTTGCGCGGCAGGCCGGTCAGGCGGGCAGCCTCGGTCGCCGCCTTGGCGGTCGGCAGCGATTTCACGAGATCCGTCAAAATCGCATCGACGTCGGCTTCGGCAACCGGCTGCTCCTGCGGTGGACCGATGACGAGCACGATCTCCCCCTTCACGTTGTCATGCTCTTCATAATGGACAGCGAGTTCAGAGAGCGTGCCGCGACGGAATTCCTCATAGGTCTTCGTCAGTTCGCGACAGACCGACGCTTCACGCGAACCGCCGAGCACATCGGCTGCCGCAGCAAGTGTTGCGCCGATGCGATGCGGCGATTCAAAGAAGATCAGTGTCGCCGGCGCACTCATAAATTCCGCGAGCCGGTCGCGGCGTGCCTTGTCCTTGGTCGGCAGGAACCCGGCAAAGAGAAAGGTGTCATTTGGCAGACCCGAGCCGACAAGGGCCGCGAGCGGCGCGGAGGCGCCCGGAATAGGAATAACGCGGTAGCCTGCCTCGATTGCCTGTTGCGCCAGCCGGTAGCCGGGGTCAGAGACGAGCGGCGTGCCGGCATCGGAGACGAGCGCTACCGACTTGCCGGCTTCGAGCGCCTGCAATAGCCGCGGCCCGGCCTCGTTGGCATTGTGCTCGTGATAGGCGAAGGGGCGGTTCTGAATGCCGTAGCGGTCGAGCAGGACACGGGTGACGCGCGTGTCCTCGCAGGCCAGGACATCGGCGCCAGCCAACGTTTCCAGCGCCCGCAGCGTGATGTCGCCGAGATTGCCGATCGGCGTTGCGACGAGATAGAGAGCCGGTTCGAGCGGGCGCGCCGGCACCGCGATATTGTGCAGGCGAAAACCGCGCCGGGCGCCGGTTTCCACTGTCGTCTCTTCCGTCATGTCATTCGCTTTCGTCCCGCCGGGCTTTTCTCTTTATGGGCGAGCGGTGCGGCTTCGACAAGAGCCCGCAATTTCTGTGAGCATTGCATTGCAAAACGGCATTTGCTGGCCTGTGGATGGCCATGCCTCTTGCAATCGCCGGCAAAGTTCTGCCATTTTGCCCGTCCACTCCCCTCTCCCGAAGGGGAAAGCAGTGACGTGGCGTTTCCGGGCGCCCGGACAATAAAGGTCGAAAGCGGTAGCATCCCATGCGTATTACTATTGAGCGGTCAAACCTTTTGAAGTCGCTGAACCACGTGCACCGCSTGGTCGAACGCCGCAACACGATCCCGATCCTGTCCAACGTGCTGCTGAAGGCCGATGGCCAGAGCCTCGACATGAAGGCGACCGACCTCGATCTCGAAATTACCGAAGCGACGCCTGCCAATGTCGAGCAGCCGGGTGCCACGACCGTTCCCGCCCACCTTCTTTACGACATCGTGCGCAAGCTCCCCGATGGCGCGGAAGTACTGCTTGCCACCTCCCAGGATGGCGGCTCGATGACCGTTCAGTCCGGCCGTTCGAAGTTCTCGCTGCAATGCCTGCCGGAATCCGACTTCCCGGACCTGACCGCCGGCACCTTCACGCATTCCTTCAAGCTGAAGGCAAGCGATCTGAAGATGCTGATCGACCGCACGCAGTTTGCGATTTCGACCGAGGAAACCCGCTACTATCTGAACGGCATCTTCTTCCACACGATCGAGAGCAGCGGCGACCTGAAGCTGCGCGCCGTGGCAACCGACGGCCACCGTCTGGCCCGCGCGGATGTCGACGCCCCCTCCGGCTCGGAAGGCATGCCTGGCATCATCATTCCGCGCAAGACGGTTGGCGAGTTGCAGAAGCTGGTCGATACGCCTGACGCGATCGTCACCGTCGAAGTTTCCGATGCCAAGATCCGGGTGACCCTCAATTCCATCGTCATGACCTCGAAGCTGATCGACGGCACCTTCCCGGACTACCAGCGCGTCATCCCAACCAATAACGACAAGGAAATGCGCGTCGACTGCACGAGCTTCGCCCAGGCCGTCGACCGCGTTTCGACCATTTCCTCCGAGCGCGGTCGCGCCGTGAAGCTCGCTCTCTCCGACGGCCAGCTTCTGCTCACGGTCAACAATCCGGATTCCGGCAGCGCGACAGAAGAAGTTGCCGTCGGCTACGATACCGATCCGATGGAAATCGGCTTCAACGCCAAGTATCTGCTCGATATCACCGCGCAGCTTTCTGGCGACCAAGCGATCTTCCTGCTGGCCGATGCCGGTTCGCCGACACTCGTGCGCGACACCGCAGGCGATGACGCCCTCTATGTGCTGATGCCGATGCGCGTCTAGGCGCGCGTCGCATTTATTGTCGAAAGCTTTCTGATCGCGACATCTGCACTTGTTTTTGCTCCCCCCTCCTGCAATTAAGGGAAAATTGAACGGCAGGCATGGGAGGACGGCATGGCATTGCGGCTCAAGGAACGACTCGGCAGAAAATTTGACGAGGAGATCCGTTTCTTCAAGGGCATGATGCAGGGGCCGAAGACCGTCGGCTCCATCGTTCCGACCTCCTCGATCACCGCCCGCAAGATGGCAAGCGTTGCAAATCCGCATTCGGACCTGCCCGTGCTCGAACTCGGTCCCGGCACTGGAGCCATCACCAAGGCGATCCTTGCCCATGGCGTGAAGCCGGAAAAACTCGTCGCCATCGAATATTCGACGGACTTCTACGAACATCTTATGCGCCTCTATCCGGGCGTGAACTTCATCAACGGCGATGCCTTCGATCTCGATAAAACGCTCGGCTCGCTCAAGGATCAGAAATTCGATTCCGTAATCTCAGGCATACCGCTCCTGAATTTCCCCATGCAGGCGCGCATCGCCCTGCTGGAGAGCCTGCTCGACCGCATGCCGGCCGGCCGCCCGATCGTGCAGATCTCTTATGGCGCGGTTTCGCCGATCGTCGCCAATGCCGATCGTTACAGCATTCATCATTTTGATTTCATCGTGCGCAATATTCCTCCAGCTCAACTCTGGATCTATCGGCGCGGATAAATGTTTGGACTTTATATCACCCATCCTCAGGTCAGGATCGACCCGCAGGTTCCCGTCCCCAAATGGGGTCTTTCCGATATCGGCGCCGAACGCGCCCGCAAGGCTGCTACGAGCGACTGGGCCAAGCGGCTGACCCGCGTCGTCTCAAGCGATGAGACGAAGGCGATCGAGACGGCGGAAATTCTTGCCGCGGCTTCGGGCGTGAAAATCGAAATCGTGCATGGCATGCACGAGAACGACCGCTCCGCCACCGGTTTCCTGCCGCCTGATAAATTCGAGGAGGCCGCCAACTGGTTCTTCGCCCACCCGCAGGAAAGCTTCAGGGGCTGGGAGCGGGCCGCCGATGCGCAGGCGCGCATCGTCTCTGCAGTCGAGGCAGTCCTTTCCTCGCATGAGGCGAATGCTCCAATCGCCTTTGTCGGCCATGGCGGCGTCGGAACTCTGCTCAAGTGCCACCTGATGGGTTCGCCAATTGCGCGTGATCGCGACCAACCAGGCGGTGGCGGCAATCTCTATGCTTTCAGCCTTGCGGATCGGCGCTTATCATGCGACTGGACACCCATCGAAGACTGGCGGGGATGAATTGAGATGGACGCACGCGAGCGGTTGATCGTCGGACTGGATGTTCCAACGATTGGCGAAGCGGAAAGACTGGTTTCCACGCTCGGCGACGACATTCTCTTCTACAAGATCGGCTATCAGCTCGTCTTTGCCGGCGGGCTGGAATTTGCCCGCGACCTTGCCGCAAGCGGCAAGAAAATCTTCCTCGACATGAAGCTGCTCGATATCGACAACACGGTCGCGTCCGGCGTCGAGAACATCGCCAGGATGGGCATGTCGATGCTGACGCTGCATGCCTATCCGAAAGCGATGAAGGCAGCCGTCGAAGCTGCCAGGGGTTCCGGCCTCTGTCTGCTCGGCGTCACGGTGCTGACCTCAATGGATGCCGAAGACCTTATCGATGCGGGTTATCAGTACGATCCGAAAACATTGGTCGCGCGCCGCGCCGAACAGGCGCGCGCCGCCGGCATGGGCGGCATCGTCTGCTCCGCCGAGGAATCGGCTGCTGTCCGCGAGATCGCCGGAGCTGACATGGCGATCGTCACCCCCGGCATCCGCCCCGCCGGCGCCGAGAAGGGCGATCAGAAGCGGGTGATGACGCCTGCAGATGCACTGAGGGCGGGTTCCACCCATCTCGTCGTCGCCCGTCCGATCGTCAAGGCGCCGGAGCCGCGTGAAGCCGCTCGGGCAATCCTCAATGAAATGGTCGCCGCGCTCTGGCCGGCGAACCGCTGATAAAGGAGCAATGATGGCCAAGGGATACTGGATCGCCCGCGTCGATGTGCGCGACCTCGAGCGCTACAAGGATTACGTCGCTGCCGCAAAGCCCGCCTTCGAGAAATATGGCGCAAATTTCCTCGCCCGTGGTGGCGCGATCACCGAGCTTGAAGGCAAGGCACGCGCCCGCAACGTCGTCATCGAATTTCCCTCGATGCAACATGCCGTCGACTGCTATAATTCCCCGGAATACCAGATCGCCGCAAAAATCCGCCATGAAGTGGCCGATGCCGAAATGGTCGTCGTCGAAGGCATCTGAACCAGTTTCGAACGGGTAAGAACTGCGGCGCAATGGCCCTTTTCGTCGAGCCGGGATTGGGCTAAGACGAAACAATCACAGCATTCCAAAGCCTTTCGAGGAGCCTGCCATGACCCTTGCCAACCTGCCGCCGCTCGTCACCGTGTTCGGAGGGTCCGGCTTTGTCGGCAGGCACGTCGTGCGCGCGCTGGCCAAGCGCGGCTATCGCATCCGCGTTGCCGTGCGCCGCCCCGATCTCGCCGGCTTCTTGCAGCCGCTCGGCAATGTCGGCCAGATCTCCTTCGTGCAGGCCAACCTGCGCTACCGCAACTCGATCGACCGCGCCGTCGAAGGCGCCGACCACGTCATCAACTGTGTCGGCATTCTCTTCGAGAGCGGCCGCAACACTTTCGACGCGGTGCAGGAATTTGGCGGCCGCGCAGTAGCCGAGGCCGCCCGCAACGTCGGTGCGACACTCACGCACATTTCCGCCATCGGCGCCAACGCCGGTTCCAACTCCGACTACGGCCGCACCAAGGGCCGCGCAGAAGCCGCCATCCTGTCGCTCAAGCCGGATGCGATCATTTTCCGTCCGTCGGTCGTCTTCGGCCCGGAAGACAGCTTCTTCAACAAGTTCGCCGATATGGCGCGTACCTTCCCGGTCCTGCCGCTCGTCGGCGGCGGCAAGACGAAGTTTCAGCCCGTTTATGTCGAGGATATTGCCGAGGCCGTCGCCCGTGCCATCGACGGCAAGGTCGAAGGCGGCAAGATCTATGAGCTCGGCGGTCCTGAGGTCCTGACCTTCCGCGAATGTCTCGAGACCATACTCAAGGTTACGGTACGCAAGAATCCGTTCATTTCCCTGCCTTTCGGCATCGCATCGCTGATCGGCAGCATTGCCTCGCTGGTACCTTTCATTGCGCCACCGATCACGCCGGACCAGGTGAAGCTGCTCAAGCACGACAATATCGTTTCCAAGGAAGCAGAAGCCGAAGGCCGCACGCTGAAGGGCCTCGGCATCACGCCGACGATGGCCACCTCGGTGCTCGACTCCTACCTGGTGCAATATCGTCCGCATGGCCAGTATACGGGGTCTGGCAAGGCTGCCTGATAGATCGATAGCCGACAATTTAAACGCCGTTCGCGAACTTCCGCGGACGGCGTTTTTCTTTTTCGCGAAGCGTAAATCCGGCGCAAGTCTGGCGTGTTTTGATGCGTTTCATAATGTGTAACGTTGCATAAAAGACGCATAGGAAAATTAGTGGAATTAACACCAAATTTAGCAGGAACGTTTATTGCTATTTGCCATTCCACTGACTAAACACCCCCGCGCGTCTCCAGAAGACTCAAGGCGCCTCGCAGGCGTGCGGCAATCACTGTGAAAGGCTATTTCTGATGGGCAAGTCAATCGCGCTTCTTTTTGCGTGTGCGGCACTGGTAATCCTCGCAGGCTCCTTCATTGCGCCGGGTTCCGTCGCAGCGGTGAAGGGCGGTTGCGCGCCGGCTTACGGCGTCGATCCCTGCTCTACGGCCTCCATCAGCCACTAAAAAGCCGGTCCTTTCGAACCGGCTTTATTTTATCCCGGCGCGAGCGACGCATATTCGATCGCTCGCGGGTTAACCGACTCAGCTAATAATGCCGGCCATCGCCATGCCGAGCAGTACGACACCCAAAATGATGCGATAGATCGCAAACACCGTGAAGCGGTTGCTCCTGATATAGGCCAGCAGCCATTTTACGGCGACAAAGGCGACGACGGTGGAAACGACGAAGGCAATGCCGAGCGCAGTCCAATCCTCGTTTGCCGCGCTGCCGTCCTTGAAGGTTTTCAGCAGCGAAAATGCGCTTGCCGCATACATGGTCGGAATGCCGACGAGGAAAGCAAATTCGGTTGCGGCAGCCCGATTAGCCGTGCCGGCGAGCATGGCGACGAAGATCGTGGCACCCGAGCGGGACGTTCCGGGGAAGACGCCGGCAACAACCTGCGCAATGCCCACAAGAATGGCAACGAGCCAGGTGATGTGAGTGCTCGGCGGGCGGCGGGCGGCGGCCCATTCGGCAACGATCATCCAGATGCCGCCGATGATCAGCGCCCAGGCAACCGGCGTTGCGTTCTCAGGCAGTTCAAAACCGAACCTCTTGACGATAAGCCCGAGGACCGCAGTGATCAGAAATGCGACGATCAGCTTGAGGGCATAATCGCGGTTCTGCGGATCGCGCCAACCGAGCAGCAGATCGAGCAAACGACGCCAGTAGATGATCGTAACGGCGAGGATCGCGCCTGCCTGGATGACGATGTTGAATGTATCCGAGCGGGCGCCAAGCCACTGTTCGGCAATGATCAGGTGGCCGGTACTCGAAATCGGCAGGAACTCGGTGATCCCTTCTATAATGCCCAGAATTATAGAGTTTATGTAGTCCATAAAGTGTCTCCGGTTTGGGGTTCGGTCGGACTGGAGTGGCGGTCAGGTTTATATTGCACTGCACAATCATCATTCGCCAGAGCGGGAGGAAAGAAAAGGCGAGCGGGGAGTTGCGATGATTCAGGCAGCCATGTTTTGTCCCTTGTCAGCTGGGCGCGGCCCGATTCGCTTGTATTAGAGGGGCCAAACTCCTATAGCTTCAACTAATGAGTCATGACTAGGGCGGTATAAGTGGCGCGCCCTTGAGCCCATGCACCACAATCAAACGTTCGAGTATCGATGCCCACGCTTTACCATCATCCCATGTCGTCCGCATCTCGCTTCGTCAGGCTCATTCTGGCGGAATACGGCTATCAGGCGGAGTTGATCGAGGAACAGACCTGGGAAAAACGCCGCGACTTCCTGGCGCTCAACCCGGCTGGTACGCTGCCCGTCTATGTCGATGACAGCATGCGGGCGCTCTGCGGCGCGACTGTCATTTCGGAATATCTCGACGAAACGCATGGCGTGTTGAAACGCGACCGCCGGCTGCTTGCCGAAGATCCGTTCCAGCGTGCGGAGATCCGCCGCCTGACGGAATGGTTCATGCAGAAGATGGAAAACGATGTCACCAAGCCGCTGGCGCGCGAACGCGTTTATAAGCTGCAGATGACGGCGGATCAGGGCGGCGGAGCCCCGGATTCCAAAATGCTGCGCACGGCGCGCGCGAATATCCGCCAGCACATGCGCTATCTCACCTGGCTTGCGGGTTCGCGCCAATGGCTTGCCGGCGACCGAATGAGCTATGCCGATCTTGCTGCCGCGGCCTCCATTTCGATTCTCGATTATCTTGGCGAGATCGACTGGTCGGAATCGCCGCTCGCCAAGGATTGGTACCAGCGGCTGAAATCGCGCCCCTCCTTCCGCCCACTGCTCACCGAGCGCGTGCGCGGTCTGACGCCGGTTTCCCATTACGCCGACCTGGATTTCTGACGAGGGCTTTTGATGCCCGAGCCGAAAACCGAGGACACAAAAGAGCGCAAGCGCCGCGACAATTTGACCGCCTTCCTGAAGGCGGAGGCGGTCGCTCTCGGCTTCGACCTCTGTCGCGTGACCCGTCCGGACTCGATCCTGGAGGCAAAGGAACGCCTTGGCCAATTCATCGATGCCGGCCGGCATGGGACGATGGAATGGATGGCAGAGACGCGCGAGCGGCGTGGCGATCCGCGCACGCTCTGGAGCGATGTACGCTCCGTCGCCGTCTTCGGCCTCAATTATGGGCCGGATGAAGATCCACGCAGTATTCTTGGCAAGAAGGATAGGGCCGCGATTTCCGTCTATGCCCGCAATCGCGATTATCATGATGTCATCAAGGGCCGGCTGAAGGAGATTGCGACGCGTTTTGCCGCCAAGGCGGGCGCAGACGTGAAAGTCTTCGTCGATACCGCACCCGTGATGGAAAAGCCGCTTGCGGCAGCAGCTGGTCTCGGCTGGCAGGGCAAACACACCAATCTTCTCAGCCGCGAGCATGGCTCCTGGCTTTTCCTCGGCTCGATGTTCACGACCGCCGATCTCAACATAGATGCCTCGGAGACCGATCATTGTGGTTCCTGCCGTGCCTGCCTCGATGCCTGCCCGACGGACGCCTTTCCGGCACCGTACCAGATCGATGCGCGCCGCTGCATCTCGTATCTGACGATCGAGCACAAGGGGCCGATCGATCTCGAGTTCAGGCCGCTAATCGGCAACCGCATTTACGGTTGCGACGATTGCCTCGCTGCATGCCCCTGGAACAAGTTTGCAAACGAAGCGTCAGAAATGAAGCTGAAGGCGCGTGAGGATCTGAAGGAACCTTCGATCGCCTTCCTCTTGACGCTCGACGATCCGACCTTCCGCACGTTCTTCAGCGGTTCGCCGGTCAAGCGTATCGGGCGCGACCGCTTCATTCGTAATGTGCTGATCGCTGCTGGCAATTCCGGCGAGCGCAGGCTGATCGAACGATGTCGTACGCTCGCCGTCGATGCCTCACCTGTCGTGCGCGGCATGGCAGTTTGGGCGCTGTCGCGACTCATGGAGGCTGGCGAATTCGAAGCCTTTGCCGCACAAAGGGAAAACGAGTCGGACGAAGAGGTCCTCAACGAATGGCGATTGGCGGGGGTGAACTGATGCACGTGATGATCTTTGGCTGCGGTTATTCCGGTACGGCGATCGCCAGAGCTTTTGGTGACAGCGGCATGCGCATCTCGGGAACGACCCGTTCGGAGGAGAAAGCGGAAGAGCTGAGGAAATCCGGGATCGAAGCCTTCATATTCGACGGGGAGACCTTGAGCGGCGACCTGCGGGCGGCCATGCCCGGCGTCACTCATCTCGTGCAATCGATCGCACCTCGCGATGCCGATCCACTGCTTGCATTGCTCGGTCAGGACAGCACGGCGCTTTTGCCGAAGCTGGAATGGATCGGCTATCTCTCCACAGTCGGCGTCTATGGCGACCACAGGGGCGCTTTGGTGACAGAGGAAACCCCTTGCGTGCCCGTCTCTGGCCGCTCGAAAGAACGGCTGGAAGCGGAGGAAGCCTGGCTTGCGCTCGGACGCAGGCGCGGCGTGCCGGCGGCGATATTGCGTCTCTCGGGCATCTATGGGCCGGGACGCAACGCCTTCGTCAATCTCGATCGCGGCAAGGCGCGTCGCATCGTCAAGAAAGACCAGGTCTTCAACCGCATTCGTGTTGAGGATATCGGCGCTTCTGCCAGCTTTCTATCCGAGCATGCGCTCGGCGGCATCTATAATGTCACCGACGACCAGCCCGGCCCGCCGCAGGACGTCATCGTCGAAGCGGCGCGGCTGATGAATGTCGAGCCGCCACCGGAACAKGCTTTCGAGACGGCAGAAATGACGCCGATGGCCCGCTCCTTTTATGGTGAGAAMAAACGGGTTTCKAATGCCAAACTGAAGGCTGCGGGTTTCCATTTCGCCTTTCCGCACTACCCGATGTCGCTTGCCCAGCTCTGGCAAAACGGCCATTGGAAGGGATGATGAAAACACCCCATTCGGGTGAGTGGGCTATAACCCGTAAAGAGTAGAAATTTCCTACTTTCTAATTTTGGCGAACTGAATTTCGCTCCATATTATGGTTAACGGCCTCTAAATTTGCGCAAATGTGGCAGCAAATATGGCAGTCTGAGAAAAAAATTTTTGTGATTTCCAACGGCTATCAAATGTTTACCGTTTTTCGGGAAAAATCGTTCATATTTTAGCTGATTTCATTTGGTTTTTTCCAAAACCTGCCAATGCGGTGCCCTGCTACCGCAATGTTACCAAAATCACAAATGTTACAGACTGTAACGTTCCGTGATTGCGAGCGGCACTTTTTCGCCACTTTTCCCCGGATTGAAGCCCCACCGCCTGCGAAGGCGCAAGTTCAACAGTTGAGGGACAATCCGTTTTGAAGAAAATCTGCCGTTCTCTAATCACTACCGCAGCTATTGCAGCCTGTTCATTCGCCCTTCCGGCGGAAGGATTTGCTGGTAACGGATGTGGCGGTGCTTCGTGGTACGCACTTCGCTCCAAAACTGCTTCCGGGGAACGCATGAACCCGGCCATCTATACTGCCGCACATCGTTCTCTGGCGTTCGGCACCAAGGTGAAGGTCACCAACCGCAACAACGGCCGCAGCGTCGTCGTTCGCATCAATGATCGTGGTCCGTTCATCCGCGGTCGCGTGCTCGATCTGTCACGCGCTGCCGCGCAGAACATCGGCATGGTCTCTACAGGTACTGCGAAGGTCTGCTACGAAATCATGAGCTGAGGCCAGGTCCTCCGCGAAATCCCTGCGCCGGATGCGGCGCTTGCTCTTGCCGTCAATCGCGGGTAACCACGCGGTTGGGACTTGTGAACAATCCGCCCAGTCACTCAGGTTTCCCTGGCAGGCTTCCTGGGACTCATTTGCGCGGATCGTCACCAGCCAAGGCAATAGGAGAAGTTTGAATGCGTTTGGGCGGCCGCCTCGAAGGGGCGATTTCGGTTCTGGCTGATATCGATGCCCGCAAACGGCCTGTCGCCGATGCGCTGAAGGATTGGGGCCTTGCCCACCGTTTCGCCGGCTCCGGCGACCGGGCGGCGATCGGCAACATCGTTTATGACGCGCTGCGCATGCGCCTCTCCCACGCCTTCCTGATGGACGACGACAGTGCTGTTGCCATTGGGCACGCCGTCATGTTCCGCCAGTGGGGCTTCACGCCGGAAACGCTGGCTGCCGAACTTGCCGACGACAAGTTCGCACCGACTCCGCTTTCGACCGAGGCGCTCACGGCCTTTACGAGCCGCTCTCTTTCCGACGCGCCCCTGCATGTACAGGGCGATATTCCCGATTGGGTCCAATCCTCCTTCGAACAAGCTTTCGGCGACGGCTGGCTTACCGAAGCGCAGGCGCTTGCCGGGCGCCCGACGCTCGATCTGCGCGCCAATATCCTGAAGGCCACCCGCGAAAAGGCCGTCAAGGCGCTGGAACGCGCCGGCGCGAAGGAGGCCAAGATCGCACGCCACGGCATCCGGATTGCCGCCGGTGAAGGTGCCTCACGTCTTCCAAACGTCACTGCCGAGCTTTCGTTCCAGAAAGGCTGGTTCGAAGTGCAGGACGAGGGATCGCAGATCGTTGCCGATCTTGTGCTGGCTGGGGATGGCGAGCAGGTACTGGATTACTGCGCCGGCGGCGGCGGCAAGACGCTTGCAATGGCGGCCGCCATGCACAACAAGGGCCAGGTTCACGCCTATGATGCCGACCGCAAGCGGCTGGCACCAATCATCGAGCGGCTGAAGCGCGCTGGCACGCGCAACGTTCAGGTCCATGACGATGTCAGGGGCCTGTCCAGCCTGCGTGGCCGCTGCGACAAGGTGCTGGTCGATGCGCCCTGCACCGGTACGGGCACGTGGCGCCGACGCCCGGATACGAAATGGCGGCTGACAACCAAGAACCTCGACGAGCGCAAAGCCCAGCAGCAGGACGCGCTGACGCAGGCGAGCAGCTTTGTGCGCCCCGGCGGCGAACTGGTCTATGTTACCTGCTCGGTGCTGCCGCAGGAAAATGAAGAGCAGGTGCGGCGCTTTGCTRCCGACAACGGCGATTTCGAAATCGTMAATGCTCTGCCGGCCTGGGACAGCCTGTTCGGCAAGGAAAGCACACGCCCACGCTCTTCCGACGGCAAGACGATCACCCTGACGCCGGCCTCGACGGATACGGACGGCTTCTTCTTCTGCCGCCTCAAAAGGAACGGCTGAGCGGGCCGGTCTGCCGCGGAAATCGAAAACGCGGCGTGACCGGCATGTGCCAGATGACACAACAGCAGAACGCGCTGAATTTTCGGGCAAATGTTCTTCCGCYAGCCAGGTTGAACACAGTAAATCCATCCTTAAAACCATTCCAAACTAGAGTGTTTGACACCAGTTTGCTTTTGCGCGAAGAGACGATTGCCGGATTCAGACGGAAATCCGTCACAGGAGAGGATCATGAAGCTCAACCGCACATTCCGCGCAGCCGCGCTGGCGATTGCCCCCGCCACCCTGCTCGCCCTTCCCGCCCATGCGGCAACCGACGCAGCGGCTGTCGTGAAGCATTATGCTGAAGTCGMACATGCGAAGTACGAAGACTCGCTGACAACAGCCAAGGCGCTCGACGCGGCCATCGACGCGTTTCTGAAGTCGCCTGATGATGCCACGCTGAAGGCCGCCAAGGACGCCTGGATCAAGGCACGTGTTCCCTATCAGCAAACCGAAGTCTATCGTTTCGGCAACCCTGTTGTTGACGACTKGGAAGGCAAGGTCAACGCATGGCCGCTCGACGAAGGCCTGATCGATTATGTCGATCCCTCCTATGGCACGGAAAGCGACGAGAACTCCCTCTATGTCGCAAACGTCATCGCCAACAAGACGATCAAGATCGACGGCAAGGATGTCGACGCCTCCAAGCTGACACCGGAGTTCCTCTCCGGCACGCTTGCTGAGGCCGGCGGTATCGAAGCCAACGTCGCKACCGGCTACCACGCCATCGAATTCCTGCTCTGGGGCCAGGATCTGCACGGCACGGGGCCTGGCGCCGGCGAACGTCCAGCCAGCGACTACGACCTGAAGAATTGCACGCACGGCAATTGTGACCGCCGCGCCGACTATCTGAAGTCGGCCTCCACGCTGCTCGTTTCCGACCTGCAGGAAATGACCGACGACTGGGCGCCGGATGGAGAAGCCGCAAAGCATGTCGAAGCCGATCCGAAGGCTGGCCTCGTCGCCATCCTCACGGGCATGGGTTCACTCTCCTACGGTGAGCTTGCCGGCGAGCGCATGAAGCTCGGCCTGCTGCTGCACGATCCGGAAGAAGAGCATGATTGCTTCTCCGACAATACCTACAACTCGCATCTGAACGACGCGATCGGCATCGCCGCCGCCTATACGGGCGAATATACCCGCGTCGACGGCACCAAGCTGGCCGGCCCGTCGCTGCACGACCTCGTTTCAGCCAAGGATAAGGCTCTGGACGCCGAGATGACCGGCAAGCTCAACAAGACGCTGGATGCCATGCATGCCATGGCCAAGCGCGGCGAGACGGTCGAGAAGTACGACCAGATGATCGGCGAGGGCAACAAGGAAGGCAACGCTGTCGTTCAAGCGGCCATCGACGGCCTCATTGACCAGACAAAGTCGGTCCAGCGCGTTATTGCCGCACTTGACCTCGGCACCGTCGAGCTTGAAGGTTCCGACAGCCTGGATAATCCTAACGCTGTCTTCAAATAAGCAAAAAGGCGGGCCGCTCCGAACCCGGAGCGGCCCGGATCCTTGAAATGTCGCATAACCCGGCCGGACGTCTTTTTATCAGCGCAGCTTTCTGCGCTTTGGTTGCCGGGCTTCCCGTCGCCATAGCCGGCGCCTTCGACCTTCCGGCTGGACGTACCGATCTTTCCGATGCGGATTTGAAGCGCGTCGCCGGTGTCACGCGGCCGACCGGCGATTTCACCAAGGCCGAACCCTACGAGGCGATGCAAGCGGGTGCAGCAACCTCCATCGATCCGATCACCGAAGACAGCTTCTCGCATATCGCCGCCAATATTCCCTTCGAGGAAGAACAGAGTTTCCGACTCGGCAATGCACTCTTCCGCAAACTCTGGGTCTCTGCACCCTCCTCGACGCAGGCGTCCGACGGGCTCGGCCCACTTTTCAATGCCCGCTCCTGCATGAGTTGTCACGCCAATGACGGCCGCGGCAAACCACCGGAGGGTGGTCCGAGCGCCACGTCGATGGTCCTTCGCGTAGCCCGTGCGGCAAAAACACCTGAGGAAGAAAAAGCGATCGCCGGGGCCGATGTCGTCAATTTCCCCGATCCGGTTTACGGCCACCAGCTTCAGGATCTTGCCGTTCCCGGGCTTGCCGCCGAAGGCAAGATTGCCGTCAGCTATACAGAGGAGATCGCGGCACTTGCCCGCGGCGGGACGGTGAGCCTGCGCAAGCCTGTCTATTCCGCCGATKACCTTGCCTATGGTCCGTTCGATCCGGCGACGACGATCTCTGCGCGCGTTGCCCCGGCGATGATCGGCCTCGGGCTGATCCAGGCAATCCCCGAGGCAGATATTCTCGCTCACGCCGACCCTGCCGATCTCGATCACGATGGAATCTCCGGCAAGGCGGCCATCGTGCGCGACCACCGTAATGGCAAGATTGCGCTCGGCCGTTTCGGCTGGAAGGCGCAGAACGCCACGGTACGCGACCAAAGCGCCGACGCCTTTTCCAACGACATCGGCATTTCGACGCCGGACGCGCCTAATGCGTATGGCGATTGCACTGCGGCCGAGACAAAATGTCTCGGCATGCCTGATGGCGTGCAGAAACGCCTCGGCGACGAGGAAGCCCCGGGCCCTGTGCTTGATCTCGTCACCTTCTATTCAGAGAACCTCGCCGTGCCGGCACGCCGCAAGGCGAGCTTTGCCGGGACCCTGCGCGGCAAGCAGCTTTTCTACGAATCCGGCTGCATTTCCTGCCACGTGCCGAAGTTCGTCACCCGCCGCGATACCGCTGAGAAGGCCCAATCCTTCCAGCTTATCTGGCCCTATTCGGATTTCCTGCTGCACGACATGGGCGATGGCCTGGCGGACGGACAGCAAGTAGGACTTGCCAGCGGACGTGAATGGCGCACGCCTCCGCTATGGGGTATAGGACTGACCCGGACTGTCAGCGGACACAGCTTCTTCCTGCATGACGGCCGCGCCAGAAATCTCACCGAAGCGATCCTCTGGCATGGCGGCGAAGCTGAAAAAGCCCGTAACGCATTCTCCTCGCTGTCAAAAGACGATAGAGAGGCCCTGATTACATTCCTGGAGTCACTCTGATGCGCCCCTGGCATACCCTCCTTTGCCTCGCCCTGACCGGCCTTGCCACATCGGCAGCCGCCCAGAGCGCCGCACCGCCCGCTTCGGGCCTCAACGAGGATGCCGTGCCCTCAGTCATGCAGCGCGCCGTCGATGAGGTCATCCGCCCCGGCTACCGCAACATGCAGCAATCGGCCGCACGCCTGACGACCGCCATGAACGATCTCTGCGCATCCGGCACGCAGCAGACGCTCGACCGCGCCAAATCCACTTTCGACGATACGATCCGTTACTGGTCGACCATCGAGATCGTGCAGACAGGCCCGGTCATCCAGGACAATCTCTTCGAACACATCCTCTTCTATCCCGACCGCAAGGGCGTCGGCCTCAAGCAGGTGCAGGCGCTTATCGCCAAGGCCGATCCGAAGGACACGGCCGTCGATGCCATCGCCGGCAAAAGTGTGGCCCTGCAGGGCCTGACCGCGCTCGAATATGTACTTTACGGCAGCGGTTCTGAAGATCTCATCAAGCAGAAGGGCGGCTTCCGCTGCCTCTACGGCCAAGCGGTCGCCGGCAATATCCAGCGAGAGGCCGGCGAAGTGGTCGCCGCCTGGGAGAAGCCTGACGGCGTG
Organism: Rhizobium sp. 05L429; assembly: GCF_056397645.1. Lineage (NCBI taxonomy): Bacteria > Pseudomonadati > Pseudomonadota > Alphaproteobacteria > Hyphomicrobiales > Rhizobiaceae > Rhizobium > Rhizobium sp. 05L429. The sequence continues at coordinate 97,979 of NZ_JBFTNV010000008.1, forward strand.
CAGGCGAGCTGGAAGCATCCCGGCCCGCAGAGCGACGATTTCATGGACAACAAGGAGGCCGTCACCGCCCTTCTCGGCATCCTCGTCCACGGCGCCGAGAATGTCCGCGATCAGCGGCTGGAGCAGTTCTACAAGGGCAAGGATACGCCTGCTCGCCCGCGCATGGCGATCTACTGGCGCTCCAAGAACACCTGGAAGTCCATGGCTGCCAATCTCGAGGGCATCCGGACGCTCTGGCAGAAGGCCGGCATGGCCGAGCTGTTGCCGCCGGAGAAGAAGCAGGTTGCCGATGCGATCGACACCAAGCTCAAGACGATCATCGACAGCGTCTCCAAGCTGAACCCGGATATCGAAGTCGCCGTCAGCGATGCGGAAAAGGCCAAGCTCGATACGCTGCTGACCGAGAGCCGCGACCTTATCACCACGATCAGCGACCAGTATGGCGCCGCGATCGGCCTTTCGGCCGGCTTCTCCTTCTCGGACGGGGACTGAGCCAGTGTGGCGCAGCGCCGCCATCGACAGACGCGGTTTCATCAAGGCCGCCGGCATCGGCTTCCTGGCCGCGCTGAAGCCGCAGGCGCTGTTGGCGCTCGACCGCGCCGATGCCGTCTATGCCTCCGGCATCCGTGCCGCCAACGGCTCCTTCGCCGTGGCAACGGTCACCGAGCGTGGCGAGATTGTCGATCAGGTGACGCTTCCCGACCGCGCCCACGGCATGGCCCATAGCAGCGCCACCGGCCGCACCGTCGCCTTTGCGCGCCGGCCCGGCACATTCGCCATGATCTTCGATCCCCGGAACCAGGCAGAGCCCATCGTCATCACCTCGCCGGAGGACCGGCATTTCTACGGCCACGGCGCCTTTTCGCCGGATGGACGGCTGCTCTATGCCAGTGAGAACGACTTCGACAATAACAGGGGCATGATCGGCCTCTACGATGCGACGAACCGTTTTGCCCGCATCGGCGAGTATGAGACCTATGGCGTCGGTCCGMACGACATGACGGTTTCCGATGACGGCCGCATACTTGTAGTTGCCAATGGCGGTATCGAGACCCATCCAGACTTTGGCCGCACCAAGCTCAATCTCGGCAATATGCAGCCGTCGCTGGCGCTCATCGATGCGGTGACCGGCGCACTGATCGAAAAACACACGCTGCCGCCGCAATGGTCGTCAGTCTCCACACGCCATGTCGATATCGACGCCAGCGGCCGCATCTGGTTTGCCTGCCAATACGAAGGTCACCGCAAGGATCTACCACCGTTGGTCGGCCATTTCGCCAAGGGCGAGGATCTTGTTTTCATAGACCTGCCCGAGGAGACGACACGGCTACTTGCCAGTTATGTCGGGGCGATCGCCGTCAACCGGAAGGAAGGGCTCGTCGGTGTTACCTCGCCGATCGCCGGTGCGTCCGTCACCATCGATGGGAAGACKGGCAAGGTACTGCGCGAGGAAAGCATTCCCGATGCCGCAGGCATTGCGCCGGCACCTGATGGTTTTGCCGTTTCATCCTATGACGGCAATTTCCTTTCCGCTCAAAGCGATGTCGCCTGGGACCAGCATATCGTGCGCATCGCTCAGCAAGCGTCCGTACGGTAAGCCTTCCAGTCCCTTTCAGTGGCTTCCGCGGTTGCCCGCGCCGCCTCGTAAAGCCAGTTCTCGCCGCGGGAGCGCAGATCATTGCGAATTGCCGCAACACTTGCTGCGTCATCTGAATGGCAGTTGGCGATCTCGAAGCCCATCAGTTCCAGCATCGAGCCGTTCAACAGGGTCTTCGCATCGCTCTTGATCTCGATCTTGCGGCTGTTGGGCGAAAGCCTGCGAACGAGAATGCGACCGGTTACAACGAAATGGGGATCGGGGCTGCGCATCCGTCCGGCGGCGATGACGCCGGTTCTGATGACGTGATCTCCTGATCTGGCCAAAGACCAGGCGGAGGGCACAAGCGCCTTGGCTTCACGCAACACTGGGCCGCCGCGCCACTCCTTCACATAGGCGATGAAACGCGGCCGCCCGAGACTTCCCGTCCCCTTCGTCACCGGTACAGGTGTGGCATTTCCCGAACCCCTCGGCAGAGCATTTTTCAAGGCCTCGACAAAACGGCCGGGTGCCGGCCTTTTGCCGGGTTTGCGCTTATCGCATTTTTCCCAGAAGTCTTTCCGCTCATCTTCCGAAAGCAAAAGCTTGTCGCGGAGCCAAGGATGATCGCGCTCCAGGATGACCGGAGCCGGGTGCTCGAGGCCGCGCACATAGCCGGCGAGGATGAGCTCGGCGATCGCCCTGCCGGAAATCCCGTCATCCGACTGAGCCAGAACGGCGCTTGCCACCAGCCGCACGAGATCCAGCCCGTAGGGCATGATCGCCGCGTCGTCGAAATCATTGGCACCCCAGACGAGCCGTCCCTCGATATCCCGCCAGGTCCCGAAATTCTCCAGATGCGTATCCCCGATCGACAGCACTTGCGGCATGTCGGCAAGCTCGGGCCTGACGTCGTAGATGATCTCGGACCAACGCCAGTAGGTGGCTCGCAAGAACGCGAAGGCCTCGTCGCACATCTTCCGGTGTTTCTCGTCGAGATCCTCGTGCACGAGCTCGCCCTGCAGCTCGTTTGCCAGCCACGCCTCATAATCGTCCACAGATTGAGAAAATCTCTTCATCGGCTCGCCCTCAGCTTCGGTCGATCATAATCCTGCGGGGCCTTATTCAGAAGAGGTTTCGGGATGATCCCAGGACGGACGCGACGAAGCGGAAATTCAGTCGTCGCGCCCATGACAGGATGTGTATCCGTCGCCTTTTTCGGGCGACGAATTGCCCAGAGCATCGAAMGGGTCGAGCTTGCCACGGCGCGGCACTGACGGACGAAGTGCTGCAGGCCGTCCGTGAGACGACTGGCGTGGCTCCCTGGGCGGAAGCGATCCAGTCGAATAGATGACCAGAGAGAGCCGCGTGATCGAAATTCGACCGAAAGACAAAAACATCGTAAGCCGGATTGAAACCTTGTCGAATCCGGCCGGTCATGCCACTTTCGCGGCTGCGAGAGGGACTGCGATGAACAATACCGACAGGGGCGATTTCCGGGAGCGGATCCGCCAGAATTTTTCCCGCCAGGCGGCAATGCACACGATCGGCGCGGAGCTGACACGCGTCGAGCACGGCGTGGTGGAAATCGAGCTTCCTTTCGACGTCAAACTGACACAGCAGCACGGCATTTTGCACGCGGGCATCATTTCCGCCGCGCTCGATTCGGCGTGCGGATTTGCCGCCTACAGCGTTATCGATCCTGACGCCTCGATCCTGACGATCGAGTTCAAGGTCAACCTCATGTCGCCGGGGCGCGGCGAACGCTTCCTCTTCAGGGGCGAGATCACGAAACCCGGCTCCAACATCATCGTCGCCGATGGGCGAGGTTATGCGATCAGCGATGGGCCTGCGAAGCTCATCGCATCCATGACCGGCACGATGATGGTTATCCGCGGAAGAGAGGGAATTACGGGATGAAATTCGAACTGAAGTCGGTCGCAGGCAAATCCATCCTGTTCGTCATGGCCGCAGAGGCCGAATATGGTCCGTTCCTGCGCTCACGCATCGAGCCGCTGATGACTGGCGTCGGCCCGGTCGAGGCGGCGATCGCCCTCACCAAATCGCTCTCCCGTCTCGATGCATCCGACGATCTGCCCGATCTCGTGGTATCGCTCGGCTCGGCCGGCTCGGCGCGGCTGCAACAGACGGAGGTCTATCAGGTCACCTCCGTCTCCTACCGCGACATGGACGCCTCGCCTCTCGGCTTCGAAAAGGGCAAGACGCCCTTCCTCGACCTGCCGGCAGACCTCGATCTGCCGCTGCGCATTCCCGGTGTTCCCGAAGCCACCCTTTCGACCGGCGGCAATGTCGTCTCCGGTGCGGCCTATGCCAATATCGCAGCCGACATGGTCGACATGGAAACCTATGCAGTGCTGCGCGCCTGCCAGGGCTACAAGCTGCCCCTGATCGGCCTTCGCGGCATTTCGGATGGCGCAGTCGAGCTACAGCATATTTCCGGCTGGACAGAATATCTGCACATCGTCGACCGCAAACTTTCCTATGCCGTCGACAGTCTGTTTACTGCCCTGGAAGATGGCGTTTTCTGGTTCTAAGGGCTGAAAACAGGGACAATCGGGACAATAAAACCCGGCTGCGGCCGAATTCCCGGATTGCAAGCAGAGGCGCTTTTCATTAAAGGCTCGCCATGACCCAGACAGCACATCCCGATAGCGTTCTCATCGTCGATTTCGGCAGCCAGGTGACCCAGCTCATCGCACGACGCGTGCGTGAAGCCGGTGTCTATTGCGAGATCGTTCCCTTCCAGTCCGCCGAAGAGGGCTTCAATCGCCTCCAGCYGAAAGCCGTGATCCTGTCCGGCAGCCCGGCCTCGACGGTGGATGAAGGATCGCCAAGGGCGCCGCATATCATCTTCGACAGCGGCCTTCCGGTGTTCGGCATCTGCTACGGCCAGCAGACGATGTGCATGCAGCTCGGCGGCCTCGTGGAGAGCGGTCATCACCGCGAATTCGGACGCGCCTTCCTCGAAGTCGATGAGGACTGCGCTCTTTTTGAGGGATTGTGGTCCAAAGGCTCCCGCCATCAGGTCTGGATGAGCCATGGCGACCGCGTGACGAGACTGCCCGAGGGCTTCGAGGTTGTTGCAACCTCCTCCAACGCGCCATACGCCTTCATCGCCGACGAGAAACGCAAATATTACGGCGTGCAGTTCCATCCGGAGGTCGTGCACACGCCTGATGGCGCAAAGCTGATCGCTAACTTCATTCACAACATTGCCGGCATCAAGGGCGACTGGACCATGTCGGCTTATCGCCAGAAGGCGGTTGACGACATTCGCAAACAGGTCGGCGACAAGCGTGTCATCTGCGCCCTTTCGGGCGGTGTAGACTCCTCCGTTGCGGCGCTGCTCATCCACGAGGCGGTCGGCGACCAGCTCACCTGTATCCTCGTCGACCACGGCCTGATGCGCAAGGACGAGGCGGCGGGCGTCGTCGCCATGTTCCGCGAGCACTACAACCTGCACCTGATCCATGTCGATGCAGCCGATCGCTTCATCGGCGAACTCGAAGGCGTCTCGGACCCGGAAACCAAGCGCAAGATCATCGGTCGCCTGTTCATCGAGACTTTCGAGGATGAAGCCAAGAAGCTCGGCGGCGCCGATTTCCTCGGCCAGGGCACGCTCTATCCCGATGTGATCGAGTCCGTTTCCTTCACTGGTGGCCCCTCCGTCACCATCAAGTCGCACCACAATGTCGGCGGCCTGCCGGAGCGCATGAAGATGCAGCTCGTCGAGCCGCTGCGTGAGCTCTTCAAGGATGAAGTGCGCGCCCTCGGCAAGGAACTCGGCCTGCCTGACAGCTTCATCGGCCGCCACCCCTTCCCGGGTCCGGGCCTCGCTATCCGCTGCCCCGGCGGCATCACCCGCGAAAAGCTCGAGATCCTGCGCGAAGCCGATGCGATCTATCTCGACGAGATCCGCAAGGCCGGCCTCTATGACGCCATCTGGCAGGCCTTCGCCGTGCTGCTGCCTGTCCAGACCGTCGGCGTCATGGGCGACGGCCGTACCTACGAATTCGTCTGCGCACTGCGCGCCGTCACCTCCGTCGACGGTATGACGGCGGATTTCTACCATTACGATATGGAATTCCTCGGCCGCGCCGCCACCCGCATCATCAACGAAGTCCGCGGCATCAACCGCGTCGTTTATGATGTGACGAGCAAGCCGCCGGGCACGATCGAGTGGGAGTGAAGGGGAGTAGTATCGGAAGCAGAGGACATTCGAGCGAACCCTGGGGCCATCGGTAGCAGTCGATAGGTTCAAGGCGACCCGCAGATCTGCCGCTCCGTCGGGCGTCTCCCCGCTCTTCGAACGGCGCCCATGCGCCGTCAGGCCCACCCCAACCTACGCGACTTTGTGGCCTTCAAATACTCGGTCGCGCGCTGCTCGAAGAAGCTAGCGCGCGACCAGTTCTCGGCGTCGATCACACGGTCACAGATCGATTACTGCTCCTTCTTGAACAAATCCTGGAAGATGAGCTGGCCCCAAGTGCGGCCGCGTGCATGCACCAGCGCGCCACCCTCGTTGAGCTTTCCGAGCGTGACGGGTGCGAACCCGAGTCGTTTGGCCAAGGCCGCCACGGGAGCGATCGCGTCCTCGTCGTCGCTCGACAGAAAGACGACCCGGTGTCCGCCCTCGACGATCGGATCGGCGGCCAAGGTGGCCGCAACCAGGTGATTGAAACCTTTCACGAGCTTGGCGCCGGTGAACGCCTTCGCGACGAAGGCGGAGGACGGGAGACCGTCCAGCTCTTCAACGAGAACTCCAAAGGCGTTCGTGGCGTCGATGACTGTCTTGCCTTCCCAGCTCGGCAGGGCCTTCGCGACCTCGCGATGCTCACCGAACGGGACCGCCAAGATGATTGTGTCGGCCTCGAGTGCATCCCGCAACGACTTGGCGACGACGCCGGGTCCAATCGCCCGAGCCTGCGGCGCCAACGCCTCGGCCGGCCGGCGGCTCGCGACGGCCACGTCGATGTTTTTACGGGCGAAGGTATGGGCGAGAGCCTGGCCTACCGCACCGAATCCTATAATCGCATAGCTCATAATACTTCTCCGTGTTGATATTGATCCCCCGGCCTAGCCCGGCGGAACGCGTCAGAGTTGCGCGAGGCCGCCGTCGGCCGCGACCTCGCTGGCGGTCATGAAGCTGCTGTCCGGCGACGCGAGAAATGCAGCCACCGCTCCGATCTCCGCCGGATCGGCCATACGCTGAAGCGGGGTCATCGAGGCGAAGACCTTCTGGCCCTCCTCGCCGAGCGCTTCCTTCGCCAGTTCGGTCGCCGTCGCCCCGGGCGACAGCACATTTACACGGATGCCGGTGCCTTTAAGGTCTTCCGCCCAGGTCCGCGCGAGGTTGCGCACTGCCGCCTTGCTCGCGCTGTAGGCGCTGAATGCCGGGGCGCCCGTGGTGCCGGCGCTAGAGCCGGTCAGGATGATCGAACCGCCTTCCCCCATCAGCGGCAGCGCCTTCTGGACCGTCATGATCGTACCCTTCACATTGGTGTCGAAAGTTTCATCGATGTGCTCGGGGGTGATCTTGCCGAGCGGAAGCGGGCTTCCCGCCCCGGCATTGGCAAAGACGATATCGAGGGTTCCGCGCTCGGCCGCCACCGCCGCGTAGAGTCGGTCGAGGTCGGCCAGATCGGAGACCGAGCCCTTCACCGCGCGGGCATTCGGCCCGAGGTCCGCCAAAGCCGCGTCGAGCGCGTCTTGCCGGCGGCCGAAGATGAAGACGAAGGCGCCCTCCTCGATGAAGCGCTTTGCTGCGGCGCGGCCGATGCCGGTAGCGCCACCGGTGATAACGGCAGTCTTTCCATTCAGTCTGTTCATGTCATGCATCCTTCGTTGCCCCTGGTCGTTCGGGGACGCCCCGAGACCCTCAACATAGGTCCGCAGGATTCAGGCGGTGAGTGCGGAAGCGCGCACATCGGTGGTGCAAAATCGATCCGGCCTGACGAATGATGCTGCCGCGACAGTCGATATCGCGCTTGTCAACATGGGCTTTGATGACCACCAATACTGCAGTACGATGCAGTAGAGACGGCTTTGGAAGGCGCACCGGGCGGTGCAGGATTGCACCATGATCGACTGGGATGACATTCGCTACTTTCTGGCTGTGGCGCGCGGAGGCTCAGTGCGGGCTGCCGCCGAGAGCCTCGGGGTGTATCACTCGACCGTGCTGCGACGCATCGCACAGCTCGAAGAACGCCTCGGGGCGCGGATGTTCGAAAAGCTGCCTTCGGGTTATCGCCTGACGGCTGCGGGCGAGGAGGTCCTCGAGCTTGCCAACCAGATGGAAGCGTCGTCACACCAGCTGGAGACGCGCGTCTTCGGGCGCGACCAAAGCGTGCGCGGGCTTCTGCGGGTGACGTTGGCTCCGGCACTCGCGACACACCTGCTCATGCCGGATTTCGCCGATTTCGCGCGCCTGCATCCGGACATCGAGATGGAAATCTCGTCGTCCGGCGAGCTGGCAAATCTTACGAACAGAGAGGCCGACGTGGCGATCCGCGTCGTTTACGACCGCAAAACGCTGCCGCTCAATCTTCACGGCCTGAAGGGACCGGAGCTGTTCGGTGGAGTCTACATGTCCCGCGACCGACTAGCCGCATGGCGTGCGGGCGCGCCTGATCCCATCCGGTGGATCGTCATAAGCATTCATGGAATTCCGGATTGGGCCAGCGAGGGTGAGGTTCACACCGCGGGGGGTCCATTCAGGATTACGGACGCCGAGGCGCAGATCGTTGCTGTACGGCAGGGGCTCGGGATCACGACACTGCCTTGCTTCGTCGGAGATGCCGACCCCTTACTGGTGAGGGTGCCGGGCACCGACCTGCACATGTATGGAACGCTCTGGCTTCTCACACAGGGGGAGACGCGCAAGACGAAGCGCGTGCAGCTCTTTACCGAGTTCGTATCCCGCAGGCTCGCCGTCTACGCTCCGCTTCTCGCGGGGCTGTGCATATCGCGCGACTGACGCCCGGCAGGTCGCCGGCGAGATGGCGTTATTTCTTTTGATGCCTCACCTCGCCGATTGGTTTTCTTAAAATTTTCTCGCACAATTTTAACGGATATCGGCACCTGGTCAAACGTGATGCGGAGCGGTTATTACTGCCTTCTCACAACTTCTATCATATGCTACAATATTTCTGCAGACGAATGGATTCGTATGTCTGCGAGTAAACTGCACCTGTAGATTATTTTCTCGAACGACAAAGTATTCTCTGCCCGATAACAGAGATTGTCAGCTCACTATCGAGGAGTATTTACTTATGGGCCGACCGAAACTTTACCTGCCTTCAAAGGAACAAAGAGAGATTATTGCCTGGATGGGTGGCGGTCTCGTAATCGCAATTGGCGGACTCTGGACGTTGTTTGTCTATTTCTATCCCTCAGACAACATTTCGAACGCCCCAACGGCCGGAACCAGCGCCACCGCTGGAGGAATAGTTATCGGTGGGAATGCTACCAACTCAAGAGTGAGTACGCAATCGACGCAGCAGAAAGACAGGCAACCGTAGGGTAAGCAGATGCGCTTTTATTTTTGCATTGCCAGTCTTATTGCCTCCTTACTCACCGGTGCGGCGCAGAACACTGCACCTGTGTTAGCGCAAGAACCAAGAGTTAAAGCAGAGACCGGCGGAATTGTCATCGAAGGTAATGTTGAAGATAGCTGTATTGGCAACTGCTCGGTAAGTTTGGAACAATTTCAGTCAATTATGGCCGAATTTAAATCTTTTTCCGAAGATCAAAAATTAGCAATAGAGCAATTGAAATTGAATTCAACGCTTAATCGTAAACAACTATTAGCAGTTCTTGAAATAGCCGAAAGCCTTAGTATTTCTGATAAAACTTTGTCGGATACCATTTTAGGGTTATCGAAGGATATAAAGGCTGTTTCTCCTGCTATATCAAATGTAATAGTATTAAAATCTACAAATAAGGATAAATTCGCTATCGAATTTACACTATCAAATCCATCGAATGTCGTACCAGCATGGACAAAATCTCTTAATTTATCTTCAGATCTAGAATTAAAAGCCGCGGGAATTTCAGGTTTTATCGACAGTGTTACGTATAACGTGCAGGTCGGATTAGACGGAAAAGGCGCAGTGATAGGGGTGGCGACAGAAAAGCCCGATGCGGAGTTCGGATACCCCGTCTCTGGATCGTTTGACTACGGTATCGACACGCGTGAAAGAGGCGCGAAATATTGGAATGTGAAGCTTGGCATCCCGTTACAGATAAAAATAGAACCGGGAGAGAAACTAAGATTGACTCTTGTTTTTTCGAAACCATCGGGGACGTTTTTAAAGGCCGAAAAGGACGGCGAAGCGATCGCGATGAGCATAATGGGGCTACTAAAATCTACCAATAATTTGAGCATTATTTCAGACAATCTCAAAAGCAGCGAAGCAACTTTTGACGGGACAGAATTTCTTGAGTGGTTCACAGAGAATGTGAAATTATAAGTACTGGATCGGTCGGTGATTTGACCAACAATTTACGTATACAGGCGGATAGCGCGTGACGCCCGATATATGGAGTCAGTCCTGTCGTAGAAAATATCGGGCCCTAATGATGCACATCATTTCCATATTGCTTGATCGGATCCGCGCAAACTGGACCAGTTCAAGATACGCAATTCTTCGCAAGAGAAGAAGGCGCGTATGCATTACAGCCTTTGCTCACTAATAGCACCCAGAAAAAATCAACCTCGGACAGCAGGATAAAACAGCGCCACGCAAGGTTGCTGTTTGACCTTTTCAACTCATCACTGCGAAAGCCGCTGTCCTTTAAGCCCGAGACGCGTCTCTCTCAGGGATGAGTGCCGCCAACTCATCAACCCGAGGTAATCGATGCCAACACTTACTTTTGCGAATACGAAAGGAGGCGCCGGCAAAACGACGGTCGCCCTCGTTCTTGCCACAGAACTGGCTCGCCGTGGCCATCGCGTTTCCGTTCTGGATGCAGACCCTCAGCAATGGGCCACACGCTGGCACCGCCTGACAGGGGAAGCAGCCAATTTCGCCGTCATGCCAGGCGTCAGTGAAGATACGATCGAACAGCAGATCAAGGACCTCAAGAAACGGGGCGGTTATGTCATCATCGACCTGCCGGCCGGGATGACCCCGCTGATGGCGAAGGCCATCGGCTTTTCAGATCATGTGATGGTTCCGGTGCAGGGCTGCGCCATGGATGCCGTCGGCGGCGCGCAGGTGCTTGAGATCTTGAAGCAGCTCGCGGCCCAGCATGATATTCGCATCCCGCATTCGGTCGTGCTGACCCGCATCAGCTCGATCATCACGACGCGCGCATTGCTCGCCGTAAAGGGTCTGCTCGCCAAGCAACAAGTCAATGTCATCGACACGGCGCTGATCGAGCGTGCCGCCTATCGCGATATGTTCGTTTCCGGCGGCAGCCTCTACACGATGGACCCTGCCCGTGTCAGCAATCTCGACAAGGCGCAAGACAATGCCCGCTTGCYGGCAGACGATGTTCTTCGTCTCGCGCCGCCGAAGGCAGCCCGCACCAGGTCTCCCAAGAAGGCGGTTGAGCTCGTCAAGAACGCTGCATAAGGCTTGCCTCAACGCTTGATTGACGCCAACAAACGGCTGCCTTGCGGCAGCCGTTTCTGTCTTTAATATCCATACAAAACATTTTGTTCATGTTTTGTTTTTGACTATAATGTCAATCCGGTTATGCTCCTCCTTGTCGAAACAAGGAGGCGGGCGATGTAGTCCGTAGTTCAAATGCCTCATTTTCCACTCGATCCGAATAGCGCAGGCCCGCAGAAGAAATCCGATCTTGTCGGAGAATTTCACGACAGGATTTTCTTCGCGCTTCGTCCAACCATCGAAGCGGCATCCGAGGCGCTGGACATCGCGCAAATGTATCGCAATAGACATTCTCTGACCGGCCCCTCGCGGCCCAACGCAGTGCTTCATGTCACGCTGAACGGCATTGGCGCCTACCGTCGGCTCCCGGATGATATCGTGTTCGGCGCTGAACAAGTCGCCGCGACAGTGCGTGCCCAGCCGTTCGAAATTGTTCTCGACGAGGCCATGAGCTTCAAGCATCCTGGCCAAGCGCAGGCTTTCGTCATCTGTGGCAGGCAAGAAAACGAAGGCCTGCTGGATCTTCGCAACCAAATTCAAGAAGGTCTCTACGAGGCCGGGCTACCCTATAATGTTGGCGGACATCTGACGCCGCACATGACGATGGTCTATGATCGCAAGACCGTGCTGCCTGAAAAGCTTGACCGACCTGTGCGCTGGACCGTCCAGGAGTTCCTGCTGATTCACAGTATCTACGGGAAGAGCGAGCATCACGTCATCAACCGGTGGCCTCTCATCGGCTGAGCTGCGCTTGCACCGCGGGTGGGGATTCGCCTAAAACTCCCCACTCAATATGCACATGCGGAGCAAGACAGTGGACGTTTCAGAGATCATCATCCCCGGCGATACGCCCGGCATCGAATGGCGGTTGCCGGTCATGCGCTTCAGGGGAAGCGATCCGGCGGCGCCGAAGGTCTATATCCAGGCCGCGTTGCATTCCAATGAACTGCCGGGAACGGCGCTTGCGCATTTTCTCTGCCTTCAACTCGGGCAAGCAGAAAGCGAAGGACGTATCGCCGGCGATATCACGCTCGTGCCGCAGGCAAATCCGATCGGGGCGGCGCAATCGCATTTCGGCGAGTTGCAGGGCCGCTTCGATTTGGGATCGCGGACCAATTTCAATCGGGATTTTCCGCTGATCTCGGTTCGCGACCGGGAGGAGTTGCTTGACGGTCTCGATGATTATCCGGCTACAGATCGATTGAAGCGAAAGCTGATTGACATGGCACTCGGGGCCGATCTGGTGCTCGATCTGCATTGCGATGATGAATCGCTGCAATATGCCTATATCGATGAGGCCTTCTGGCCGGAGGCAGCGGACCTTGCCAATGCGCTCGACATGGAAGCAGTGCTGCTTTCTGATGGCGAAAGCTCCGCCTTTGAAGAAGCGGTCGGTTTTGCCTGGAAATATGAGGTGCCAGGCGAGCGCAAGACAAAGCTTCCGGGCAAGCTTTCGGTGACGGTGGAGCTGCGCGGCCGGCRCGACGTCTATCCCGATATGGCCGCAAAAGACGCCGAAGGCCTGCTGCAATTCCTGATCGGGCGTGGTGTCGTCAACGGCCGGGCAGGCGGTGACAAGACCTTCTTCGGACCGGCCGTGCCGCTCGACAATGTCGAGATCGTGCGCGCGCCGCAGGGTGGCACAGTGTTGTTCCATCGCAATATCGGCGAACGTGTTTCTGAAGGAGAGCTTCTGGCGACGATCATCACCCGACCCGGCTTTGCCGAAGGCGATATCCACATCCTGGCGCCGCAGGGCGGGCTGCTGCTGACCCGCACGTCCGATCGGCTGGTGCGCCGGCGAGGCGACATAGTGAAGATCGCGGCCGACCGGCCGAGCAAGGCGACGCGGAGGGCCGGCGCGCTGGAAGACTGAACCGGCGTTCTTTTCCACACGCGAATGTAAGGCTCCGCGCAACTGTCACACAGGCTTCAAGATAATCCGCCAAGCCGTTGCAGACATGTTGCGAAGGAGCTTTCATGCCGCAATACGACGTTGCGATCGTCGGCGCAGGAATTATCGGGCTGGCGCATGCGCTGGCGGCGGCAAAGCGCGGCAAACGCGTTGTGGTTATAGACCGCGACGCACAGGCAAACGGCGCCTCGGTGCGCAATTTCGGATTTGTGACGGTGACCGGCCAGCAGGCTGGCGACTGCTGGGGCAAGGCACGGAAGGCCCGTGATATCTGGGCCGAAGTGGTGGACGAGGCCGGCATCGATGTCCTGCAGCGCGGGCTTTTGCTGGCAGCGAGGCTCGACGAATCCGAAGGCGTGATCGATGCCTTTCTGCGGACCGAAATGGGAGAAGGCTGCGAAAGACTGACGGTCGACGAAGCACGGCGGCTCGTGCCGGCGCTGCGGCCGGAGGCAGCGCCGTTTACACTCTACAGCCCGCATGAGCTGCGCGTGGAGTCCCGAACTGCCATTCCCCTGCTCGCGCGGTATCTTGAAGTCAAATACGGCATCGAGTTCCGCCGCTCCACGGCGGTGAGTGCCGTCGAACCGCCGCGAGTCGAAACGACTGCAGGGGTGATCGAGGCGGAAACAGTGGTCGTCTGCCCGGGCGATGATTTCAAGAGCCTGTTTGCCGACCGGATCGCTGCTTTCAACGTAACGCGCTGCAAACTGCAGATGATGCGCGTCGTTCCGGCGCAACGGGTTTCGCTCGGCACAGCCGTCATGTCCGATCTCGGGCTTGGACGCTATCTCGGCTATGCCGAGTTACCGGAGGCGACTGTGCTCAAGGCGAGGCTCGACCGGGAATTCAAGCCCGAGCGCGAAAACGGCATCCATCTGATCGTCACGCAGTCGGAGGACGGCTCGCTCGTCGTCGGCGACAGCCATCATTATTCCGAAACGCCCGATCCCTTTGGGCTGGAGCGGGTCGACAGGCTGATCCTCGACGAGTTGGACACCGTGCTCAACCTGCCGGGACGCTTCATCACCGAGCGTTGGATCGGCACCTATGCCTCCGCCCCGGACCGCTGGCGGTTCACCGACAAGCCTTCCGACGCGTTGCGCATCGTCGTGGTCACGGCGGGCTGCGGTGCATCCACTGCTTTCGGCATCGGCGAGGAAACCATCGAAGATCTTTACGGGAGCGCAGCATGACGCAATTCAAGGCAGTGGTCTTCGACTGGGCCGGCACGGTCATCGATTTTGGCTCCTTCGCGCCGATGGGCGCCTTTGTGGAAACCTTCGGCAAGTTCGGCATCGAAGTGACGATCGCCGATGCCCGCAAACCGATGGGGCTTCCAAAGCGCGCGCATATTGCGGCAATGCTGGCCGAGCCGCATATTGCCGCCCGCTGGCAGGCTGCATGCGGTACCTCCCCTGACGAATCGGCAATCGATAAGGTCTACGAACTCTTCGTGCCGCTCAACGAGGCGGTCGTGAGCAATTACTGCGCACTGGTACCGGGCGCGCTGAGGACGATCGAGTACTTGCGTGAGCGGCAGATGAAGATCGGCTCGACCACCGGCTATACGCGCTCGATCATGGAGCGCGTGCTGCCGCTTGCCGCCGAACAGGGCTATGCGCCCGACAACCTGATCTGCGCCGATGACCTGCCGCTCGGCCGGCCGACGCCGATCGGCATGTACAAATGCTTCGTCGATCTGATGGTCTATCCGGCCTCTGCCGTCCTGAAGGTCGACGATACGGAACCGGGTATTGCCGAAGGTGCTGCCGCCGGCTGCRTGACGGTCGGCGTAACGCTCTCCGGCAATGAAGCCGGCCTGACGCCCGAAGAAGTGGATGCGCTTTCGCCGGAGGCGCGGGCCGAGCTGCACAAAAGGATCGGCGAGAAACTGATCGCCGCCGGCGCCGACTACATTATCGAGACCGTGGCCGACCTGCCGGCGCTMATCGAAGAGCTCGAGGGATAAACGCCGAACGACGTTTGCAGCGCTTATCCGCCGTGATATCTCCCTGCCGAAACAGGGAGATCGAACCCCATGGTCGCTACCATCTACGGTATCAAGAACTGTGACACGATGAAGAAGGCCCGCAGCTGGCTGGAGGACCACGGCGTTGCCTATGACTTCCATGACTACAAGGCTGTCGGCATCGACCGCGCGCATCTGGAACGCTGGATCGACGAGGCAGGCTGGGAAACGGTGCTCAACCGTGCAGGCACGACCTTCCGCAAGTTGCCGGACGCTGCTCGCGAGGACCTCAACCGCGAGAAGGCGATCGCGCTGATGCTCGACCAACCCTCGATGATCAAGCGTCCCGTGCTGGAAGCTGATGACAAGCTGCTGATCGGCTTCAAACCGGAGATTTACGAGCGGACGTTCGAGGGCTGAKCCATGTCCAAGACCACCCGCGCCACGCAGGTTCTCACGCAGGCAGGCATCGCCTTTACAATTCACACCTATGACTACGATCCGAATGCCGAGCGCGTCGGGCTGCAGGCGGCCGAAGCCTTGGGTGAGGAGCCGCATCGCGTGCTGAAGACGTTGATGGCGGAGGTGGATGGGAAGCCGGTCTGTGTGGTCGTGCCCTCCGACCGCGAGGTCAGCATGAAAAAGCTCGCGGGCACCTTTGGTGGCAAGTCGGCCAATATGATGAAACCGACCGATGCGGAGCGGCTGACGGGATACCATGTCGGCGGTATCAGTCCCTTCGGGCAGAAGAAGATCGTTCCGACGGCAATCGAGGAAACGGCGCTGGCCGAACCGCTGGTTTATATCAATGGCGGACAGCGTGGGCTGCAAGTGCGGCTGGACCCCAAGGACGCGCTAAAAGCACTGAAAGCGACAGCTGCGGCGCTGATCGCCTGAGGCGAGATGAATTGGCCGGAGCGCTTCATTTTCGCCGTAAAGGGGTCTAAGTCTTTCACCTCCCGTCGTAGATATCAGAAGGCAGTTGATCCCATGACGTTCATGCCCCAGAGCCACAGCTCCGTCGATCCCGTCAAACTCGAGAAGCTGGCGGAAGTCGCCATCAAGGTCGGATTGCAGCTTCAGAAGGGGCAGGATCTCGTCATTACCTCTCCTGTCGTGGCGCTGCCGCTGGTGCGGCTGATCACCAAACACGCCTATCTCGCCGGCGCCGGCCTTGTTTCAACCTTCTACTCCGACGAGGAGACGACGTTGGCGCGCTACCAATATGGCAGCGACGAGAGCTTCGACCGGGCTTCCGGCTGGCTCTACGACGGCATGGCGAAGGCCTATGAGAAGGATACCGCCCGCCTTGCTATTGCCGGTGACAATCCGATGCTCCTGTCGGAGCAGGATCCCAGCAAGGTCGGCCGCGCCAACCGCGCCAATTCCACGGCCTACAAGCCGGCGCTGGAGAAGATCTCCAACTTCGACATCAACTGGAACATCGTCTCCTATCCCAACCCCTCCTGGGCGAAGGTCGTCTTCCCCGACGATCCGGAAGCGATTGCCATCGCCAGGCTTGCCAGGGCGATCTTTGCTGCCTCGCGTGTCGACCTCGATGACCCGATCGCTGCATGGGCAGAGCATAATGCCAATCTCGCCAAACGCTCATTCTGGCTGAACGGCGAACGTTTTGCCGCTCTGCATTTCACCGGACCGGGCACGGATCTCACTGTCGGTCTGGCGGATGGCCATGAATGGCATGGTGGCGCCTCGACGGCGAAGAACGGCATCACCTGCAATCCGAACATCCCGACCGAGGAAGTCTTCACCACGCCGCATGCGCTGCGCGTGGAAGGCCATGTGTCGAGCACCAAGCCGCTTTCGCATCAGGGCACGCTGATCGACAATATCCGGGTGCGCTTCGAAGGCGGCCGCATCGTCGAGGCCAAGGCCTCGCGCGGCGAGGAGGTCCTGAACAAGGTGCTGGATACGGATGAGGGCGCGCGCCGGCTCGGCGAAGTGGCGCTGGTGCCGCATTCCTCGCCGATCTCCGCGAGCGGTATCCTCTTCTACAATACGCTGTTCGACGAGAATGCCTCCTGCCATATCGCGCTCGGCCAGTGCTACTCGAAGTGCTTCCTCGATGGCGCTTCGCTAAGCCAGGAGCAGATCAAGGCGCAGGGCGGTAATTCCAGCCTGATCCACATCGACTGGATGATCGGTTCCGACAAGGTCGATATCGACGGCATCAAGCCGGATGGTTCGCGGGTGCCGGTGATGCGCCAGGGCGAGTGGGCGTAACCGCAGCCTTCGGCATCAGGCTCCGCTGACTCAGCCAGACGCTGACCAGCACCATGGCAAAACCGACAAGCTGGGTTGGCGTCAGGCTTTGGCCGAGCGCCAGCCAGCCGAGCAGGGTCGCGACGACGGGGCTCAGGAAACCGAGCGATGCCGCGGCTGAAGGCTCGATGCGTGACAGACCGCGKAACCACAGCAGATAGGTGAAGGCTGCGCCGATGAGGCCGAGATAGGCGATGCCGACTATATTGGCTGCCGTCGGCACCGGAAGCGCAGGCTCCAGAAAGAAGGCGACGGGCACGAGCAGGATGCCGCCCGCAGTCAGTTGCCATGAGGTAAAAGTCAGGCTCGATACGGGCGGCTGCCAATGGCGGGTCAGCACCGTACCAAAAGCCATGGAGACGGCACCGGCAAGACCTGCGGCAAMACCGACAGGATCGAGTGCCGCTTTGGGGCCGAGCACCAGAAGTGCCACCCCACCCATGCCGATCAGGCCGGCAATGACAGCGAAGAATCGGATCGGCTTGCCAAGGAAAAGGCGCGACAGCGCGATGACGATCAGTGGCTGCACGGCGCCGACCGTGGCGGCCACGCCGCCCGGCAATCGGTAGGCCGAAACGAAAAGCATCGCCCAGAAGAATGAGAAATTCAGCGCGCCGAGAATGAAGGCGCGGCCCCACCAGATGCCCGTGGGCAGCGTCCGGACAATCAGCAGCAGAAGCAGACCGGCCGGCAGCGCGCGCAGCATCGCAACCGTCAGCGGATAATCCTGCGGCAGGAAGGACGTCGTGACGAAATAGGTGCTTCCCCAGATGGCGGGAGCAACAGCGGTCATCAGCACATCGGTGGCATAGCGTGCATTTGTCTTCATTTCAAGAATCTCTACTTCAAGATAAATTCAGGATAATGCATTTTATCTTGACGTCAAGAGATCTCCTGATATCGATGCGGTATGGGCAAAACCAATGAAGATCACGTCGACCGGATCCTGGCTCAGTGGCGGCGCGAGCGGCCAGAGCTGGATGTCGAACCCATGGGGATCTTCGGCCGGTTGAAACGGCTGACGACGCATATCGGCCGGGAAGTGGAAAACGTACTGCTCAAGCATGGCCTCTCCTCTTCCGCCTTCGATGTGCTGGCGACCCTTCGCCGCTCCGGCGCGCCCTACCGGCTTTCGCCCGGAGAATTGCTCGGCATGACTATGGTGAGTTCGGGCACGATGACGAACCGGATCGACCAGCTGGAAAAGGCCGGCTTCGTGGAACGGCTGTTTAATCCCGAAGACAGGCGCAGCGTGCTGATTGCGCTCACCGAGAAGGGGCTGGCGATCGTGGAAGAGGCGGTTGGCGCCCATGTCGCCAACCAACAGCGGTTGACGCGCAATCTGACAGATAAAGACAAGGCGGAGCTTGATCGGCTGCTGAAGAAATTCCTGTCGGACTTCGAATAGTCAGACGGCCGCGAGCACCTTGCGGATGCGCTCCAGATGCGCCCTGCGTCTGGCATCCGTCGTGCGGTCCATGTCGTGCAGGTTCAGCATACGGAAGACGAGTTTCTTCGAGCAGAAATTGGCAATGCCGCGCCTCAGCAGGCGGCGGACGGGATTGCCCATATAGAAATGCACCAGCCACCAGGGTGAACCTGTCGTCGTCAGCGCATAGAGCAGCCTGATATTGGTGAGCTGCGGCACGATGCGGCCGCCGGCGGCATCGTGGGTGAAAGCGACGCCCGGCGCAAAGATGCGATCGAAGAAGCCCTTCAGGATGGCCGGGAAATTGAACCACCACTGCGGGAAAACGAGGACGAGCCCGTCAGCAGCCTGAAGACGAGCCAAGATACCGGCAACGGCACAGGTGTCGTAAGGCACGTCGAAATAGCCGCTCCGCTMGGCCTTCGATAGCCGAGGGTCAAAATCCTCGGCATAGAGATCCAGCAGATCGACAGTATGGCCGGAGGCTTCGAGTGCCTCCTGAGCGGTCCGGGCCACAGAAGCAGCAAAGCTTTCCGGCAGCGGATGGGCGAGCACGAGCAGAATGTGCATCGCTAGAACAGGCTTCCCTGCTTCGGCGGCTCGCCGCCCCTTGCGGTGCGCTTCTTAGACCCTGCCGGTGGAGTGCCGCCTTCGGTCGTCATGGCTCCGACGCGGCCATCGGCAAACTCGATGGCGATGCCCATCCCGGCGGAGAGTGCGGCAGCCTGCGATACCGGCCTGTTGTCCTCATCGCGGATGACCGCATACCCGCGCTTCAGCACGTTCTTGTAGGAGAGAGACTGAAGAACGCGGTCCTGTGCAGAAAGCTCGGCGCGCGCACGCGTCAGCTGATGGCGGATCGCAGTATCGGCGTGGCGCGAAAGATTGCCGAGCCGCTCGCGGCCACGATCGGTCTGAGTCTTCAGCCGCGCCGGAAGCGAGGCGAGAATTGCTTCGGCGCGCTCAATGCGGGACTTTGAACGATCGAGCAGACGCTCGACGGTACGCTCAGCCCGGGCCATGCGCTCGTTGAGAAGCTGGCGACGCTCGGTGATGCGGTTCGACAGCACGTCCGGACGCAGATGCGAGGCGACACGCTCGAAACCGCGGCGCTTGTTGATGGTGTTGAGTTCCAGCCCGCGGCCGAGGCCGGTGGCCGCCTCATCGAAGCGGCGGCGGGGCAGCGCCAGCAATTGGTCGAGCGACGGCAGAGCGCGCATCAACGCGCGAACGGACTGGCGGCGCTGATCCATCTGGCGGCTCATGCAGCCCTGCAGGCGGGCAGTGAGATCTGCGGTCTGCGCCTCAAGCTCGGCCTTGACGGGCACGGCCATTTCAGCGGCACCCGTCGGTGTCGGCGCACGGACATCGGCGGCGTAATCGATCAGCGTCCAGTCCGTCTCGTGGCCAACAGCGGAGATCAAAGGAATTCGGCTGTCGGCTGCGGCACGCACGACGATTTCGTCGTTGAAGCTCCAGAGATCTTCGAGACTGCCGCCGCCTCGCGCGACGATCAGCACATCCGGACGCGGGATCTCACCGCCGGGTTCCATGGCATTGAAGCCGTTGATGGCGTTCGCCACCTCCTCGCCGGAGCCCTCCCCCTGCACCTTGACTGGCCAGACGATGACATGGACCGGGAAACGATCGGAGATACGATGCAGGATATCGCGGATGACGGCCCCGGTGGGCGAGGTCACGACGCCGATGACCTCAGGCATGAAAGGCAGGCGCTTCTTGCGCGATGGATCGAACAGGCCCTCAGCGCCGAGCCTGCGCTTGCGCTCCTCGATCAATGCCATCAGCGCGCCTGCACCAGCAGGCTCCAGGGTCTCGATGACGATCTGATATTTAGAAGAGCCGGGGAAGGTCGTGACCTTGCCGGTCGCGATCACCTCCATGCCCTCTTCCGGACGGAACTTCAGGCGGGAAAAAGTGCCTTTCCAAATGACCGCATCGATGCGAGCGCGGTCGTCCTTCAACGAAAAATAGGCATGACCGGAAGAATGCGGCCCGCGGTAGCCGGAAATCTCGCCGCGCACCCGCACCTGATCAAAGGCTGTCTCGACGGTCCGCTTGATGGAACCGGACAGTTCAGAGACTGAATATTCCGCAAGATTGGTGGGCGAATCGCCGTCAAAGACATTGCTCATCCGCCCTTTCTATTTTGATCGACCCCGAACGGGAAGGTCGGCTCCGTCGAAGGGCGTATTTTTACCCGAAAATCGACGAAAGACCCTAGAAATAGGGATATCGCTACGTCCAAAAAAAACTTAGTATTATTCATGTTCGTAGGGAGTGGCGAACACTGACCCGAAAATGAGCATGCTGGTGACAGTGAAAATTCCCCGCCGATGAAAGGCGCGGGAGCGATCGCTTATCTTATCGTCGCTATTGCTCAACCTTATTGGGTATCGGCTCGCCCTCTTTCCGAACAACCAGTCGATCCGACGTCGATCGAATTGCCAGCGTGATGCTGCTTCGTTCAACACCGGTGCTGTCACTGGAGAGTTCCGTTTACGTAAGCGAGAAAGTAACGGAACTTTTCAGCCTGTAACAGAGTTGATTTGTATCGAAACATGTACCCGGCGCGAGCCGGAGGAAATGCCGTCAGGTGAACGCATCCGTAACCATGGCCGCAATTGAAGCTTCCATGGAGGGTGGCCAATAAACTTTTGTTAGCGGAGGGCCCCTAGGCTCCTCGCAAACGACCTGAAGAAGAGGTGACGACATGATCATCCTGACAGCAACCACACTGGGCCTCACCGTCGGCCTCATGCGCTCGGCCAGCGTCATTGCGCTGGTCGCCATGCTGATCGGCGCGACCTTTGCTCTCGCCGCAATCGCTTCCGGCGGCGCGGTGTCATTCCTGGCGCTTCTCTACACGATCATCGGCTATAATGCCGGTCTGCTGCTTTATCTCGGTGGTCTCTTCACCACCGATCGTCTGCGAGCCGTACTCGTCCATTCCTGAAAGATAGGACGTCAGTCCGGCGTCGGCCGGTAACGGAAGAACTGGACGCCGCTGTTGGCGGCTTTCGGAAGCGGGTCGAGGTAGGGCGGAATCATGCCCTTGCCGAGCTGCGCATAGAGCCCATCGGGCTTCAATCTGGCGATTTCACGGGTCTGCAGATCATCCGCGCAGAACGCAAGCATCGTGACACCCGCTCCTTTCAGAAATGCTCCCGCCTCCAGCGGCTCAGCCAGACCGATATGCATCTCGGTCAGCATGCCACCCTGGTTTCGATGGTAGGGCGCCGACAGGACACGGTTGACGGTGTAGCGCAGGATTGGCACGCCCATTTCCGATGGCGCCGAGATCAGACCAGCGGGCACGGCGGCAAGCGGAGCGAGCGCCTGTTTCGATGAGCAGGAGAGACGCTCTGCCTCCTCCCCATTCTTCGTCTTGTCGAGTTGCATTTCGACAAGCGCGCCGCCGACGGCCCATACCGCCGGTACGCTTGCCAGAACCGTCACGATATAGACGAGGGCAATCGCGGCATTCTCGCTATCGCCGTTCGACATGCGACGCACATCGATGATCAGCAGGGCAAGCGGCAGGATGGACAGAAGGTTTGCGAAGACGGCTCCCCGGACCTGGACCAGGGCGACAGCCCAGCTGACGCTCAAGAGCGCCAGAAGGACGAGATGGATCTGCACGCGATCGCCCCGCACGGAGCGAAAAATGCAGACGGCGATCGCTAGCAGGCCCGGCGCATAGAATGCGCCAATGGAAAAGGGATCCGTCCGGCTGAGCGCGAGAATGGATTGCGCTTCCGAAACATTGCGAAGCCAGAGCTCGACCAGCATAGGATCAAGATCGGCAAGCGGATTGCGTAGGCATTGCGGCGCAATGACCATTGCCGAGCCGAGAACAGCAGCGCCGACGGCCGCAAGTATGGCAAAGCGCAGGCCGCGGCCGAGACGGCTGGCAAAGACTGCGGAAGCGAGCAGCAGGCCACCGCCAATCGTCGCCAAGCTGTAGAAGCCGAGCGAAAGATTGTCGCACGTCACCGTCGAATATTGTTGTTGCGGCACCGTCGCAAAGAAGAGGATGCTGATCGCAACAGCGAGGCTGAGGCCGAAAGCCTTGGTGGCGGCAGCGAACGGCTCGCCTTCCCAGGCCCAGAGCAAAGCCACCACCAGGCAATAGGTGGCAACGAAGGGTGTGGTTTCCGCGCCGATCGCGATCGCCAATGCCGCTGACACACCAGCGACGGCGTAGTTCCACGCGCGCTGTCTTTCATCGAACAACATCGCCACCATGGTTGCGACAAGCGCGAGCTGGGCATTGTGATGATCGATGGCGCCGGGCGCGAAGCGATTGCCGGTATAGATTGCCATACCGGCAAAGCAGAAGGACAGGTGCATACCGGCAAGGCCGCCGACACGCCTGCCGGCAAGGCCCATGGCAAGCATGGCAGGAAAAACGAGCGACAGAGGCCAGACCACAAGGGCCGCGGCTTCTGCGGCATCATGGCCGAGGAAGAGGCCGAAAAAGCGGATCAGAGCAGCGATCGGCAGGTCGATCAGCCGCGACCAATGCATGAGCGTGCCCTCGCCGAGGCCGAGCCGATACTGCATCAGATCKAACCAGCCCTGCCCATTCAGGAAATCTCTGACCTCCACGAGGCGCATGCCATCGTCATTATCAGGGCCGACATAATCGACCGGGCCGCCGGCATATTTCATGACGGTGATAATGCCGATCAGGATCACCGTGTAGATGAGGGCGGAAGGCAGGAGATGAGTGAGCATCTGCCGGATTCTGCCGATGAATCCAGTCCTGGCTGATGCGGATTGCKCCTTGGCGATCGGCTGCACTGCGTTCATCATGATAGCCAGGTCGTTGCGTGATGGGCAAACCTTAGCCGTGGCTTATCAAGAAAGTGTAAACCACAGGACGTGACGGCTTCGGTTCCTATAGCGGCTTGTTAACGCTGCATGCAGTAAATTCGCCGCGGTTTCTTTGTAACGAGTGTAACCCCATGGCGCGATCGCTCAGCGAAAGTCCTGATATTGCCGTTCTGCTTCCCTGCTACAACGAAGCGGCGACGATCGGTGCTGTTGTCAGGGGGTTCCGGGCGGCCCTGCCCGATGCGCATATCCACGTCTACGACAACAATTCCACTGACGGCACAGCGCTGCATGCCATGCTTGCCGGCGCGCAGGTCGTGCGCGAGCGGCGCCAGGGCAAAGGCCATGTGGTGCGCCGCATGTTTGCCGATATCGATGCCGACATCTACATCATCGCCGACGGCGACGGGACCTACGCGCCTGAGGATGCCGAAGAGCTGGTACGGACGCTGCTGACGGAACGGGCCGACATGGTGGTCGGCACGCGGCGCGGTGTGCATGACGACGCCGGCCGGCAGGGGCATGCCTTTGGCAACCGGCTATTCAATATCCTCTACCGCGCAATCTTCGGACCTGACTTCACCGATATCTTCTCCGGCTACCGGGCCTTCTCACGCCGTTTCGTCAAGAGCTTTCCAGCGGTTTCCGGCGGCTTCGAGATCGAAACGGAAATGTCGGTGCATGCCTCGCGGCTGAAATTGCCTGTCAGTGAACTGGAATTGCATTATGGCAGGCGCCCGGAAGGCTCGCATTCGAAGCTCTCGACCTTCCGCGACGGCCGCAAGATCTTGTGGATGTTCGCCATGCTGATGAAGGAGACGCGGCCCTTTGCCTTCTTCGGCACGATCAGCGCGCTCTTCATGCTGGCAAGCCTCGGCTTCATGGGGCCGGTGCTGGCGGAATATTTCGAAACCGGCCTCGTCAGCCGCATGCCGACCTGGGTGCTCTCGACGGCGCTGGCGATGATCTCGATCATGCTGTTTACGGCCGGCGTCATTCTGGACTCCGTTGCGCGGGCGCGGGCCGAGCAGTTGCGTATCCATTATATGAGCCTCGCAGCGCCGGTCGCGGCAAAGGATAAAACCTTGCCCATAACACTTGATAGCAAGAAGGCTGACGCGGCATGAAGAAGCTCATTCGCTTCGCGGTCGCCGGTGGGCTGGGCTTCATCGTCGATGCGAGCGTGCTTGCGTTGCTTCTGCACCTGACGCCACTCGGTCCCTTCATCGCTCGGCTGATCGCCATTGTCCTGGCGATGGCAACGACCTGGGCCTTCAACCGGAGCTTCACTTTCGACCGATCCGGCCGGTCGCTGGCAGTAGAAGGTTTTCGCTACGGCTCGGTCGGCATAACCGCCGCCCTTGTCAATTACGGGCTCTATTCGGCACTGCTTCTGTCACTACCGGCGCTGCAGCCGCTTGTCGCGATGGTGCTCGCGACCGCGGCATCGATGTTTTTCAGCTTCTTCGGCTATTCCCGCTTCGTCTTCCGCGGCAATGCCGATTAGAGGTCAGACGGCTTCCCAGCCATCCTGCTCGCTGGCGCGATAGATGGCGTCGATGACCTTCTGATTGAGCTTCGAATCCTCCAGCGTGACGATGTCTTCCTTTTCGCCTGATGCARCACGGGCAAAGGCTTCCGCCTGGCATTTGTACTGGCGGCTGTCCTGGAAGCGGATGATCTGGGATTCGTTGTGGCCGCGATTGGTCACTTCGATCTCCTCCGGCCCCCAGCGATTGGCATTGAAGGGCGACTTGACCTCGATATAACCGTCGGTGCCATGGAAGACCATGATCTGGCGGCCGGCCATCTGGGTAGAGATGTAGAAGCTCAGCTCGAACTCGCCGAAATCCGCCTTCACGCTGGAATAGAAATCGGTGCCGAATTCCGCATCGCGTTCGGTGATCGCCTGGATCCAGGACGGTTCCTTGCCGGTGGAAAAGCGGGTGCTGATGACGGGATAGACACCGATATCAGGCAGGCCGCCACCACCGAGCTCGGGGATATTGCGCATATTGCCGGGGTCGCGGTTGTAATAGGTAAATGCACCCTGCACATGGCGAAGCTCGCCGATCGCGCCCTCCTGCAGCAGCGAGCGGACTTTGCGCCAGACCGGCGAATAGGTGACCATGAAGGCTTCGCTGATGATGACCTTGTTGCGGTCGCGGGCGGCGATCAGATCGTCGATCTCGGAGGCCTTCAGCGCGATCGGCTTTTCGCAGAGCACGTGCTTGCCGGCATCGGCAGCCTTGATCGACCACTCGACATGCTGGGCAGTCGGCAGCGGAATATAGACGGCATCGATGGTGTCGGACGCCAGCATCTCCTCGTAGGAGCCGAAGGCATGCGGCACGGAGAAGCGGTCTGCCATTTCGCGGGCACGCGCAAAATCGCGGCTGGCGATCGCGGTAATGACGCAGTTTTCCGCGTCCTGGATGGCGGGAACGACGTTGTCCCTGCCGATCTTAGCCGTTGAAATTATACCGAAACGCAGCATGAAAGGTCCTCCTGAAATCGTCTGGGCGCACCTTATGCAGCCCTGTCATGCGGCGCAATGGCGCGACGGCCGATCACGGAAGTTTGGTTTCCTTCGAGGGTACTCCGCGCTAGGTTACTTGCGAACGGCGTTCTGTCGTTTCCTCAGATTTCAATCACTTCAGCATTTTGGGAGAGCGTCATGGAAATGCGCCGGCTTGGAAAAACAGGCCTTTCAATTTCGCCGATCGTCTTCGGCGGCAATGTATTCGGCTGGACGGCCGATGAAAAAACGTCCTTCGACATTCTGGACGGCTTTTTTGACGCCGGCCTCAACACGATCGACACGGCCGACGTCTATTCGGCCTGGGTGCCGGGCAACAAGGGCGGTGATTCCGAAGAGATCATCGGCAAGTGGCTGAAGAAGGGAAAAGTCTCCCGCGACAAGGCCGTCATCATCACCAAGGTCGGCTCGGACATGGGTCAGGGCAAGACGCTGAAGGCCAGCTACATCCTGAAGGCAGTCGAGGATTCGCTGCGCCGGCTGCAGACCGACTATATCGATCTCTATCTGTCGCACTGGCCGGATGCCGATACGCCGCATGAGGAATCGCTTGGTGCCTATGCTAAACTCCTGGAACAGGGCAAGATCCGTTCCGTCGGCTGCTCGAATTATGATGCGAGCCTGCTGCAGGCCTCCTTCGACGCCGCCGACAAGGCAGGTCTGCCGCGCTATCAGGCGCTACAGCCGGAATATAACCTCTACGAGCGTGCGAGCTTCGAAGGTCCGCTTGCCGATCTCTGCGCCAAGGAAGATATCGGCGTCATTACCTATTTCAGCCTCGCGGCCGGCTTTCTCTCGGGAAAGTACCGCAGCAAGGCGGATACGGAGGGCAAGGCGCGGGAGGGCCGCGTTGCCCAGTATTTGAATGACAAGGGCATGCGCATCCTCACGGCACTCGACAAGGTCTCCGACGAGACKGGTGCAAAACCCGCGGAAATCTCGCTCGCCTGGCTGCTGCGCAAGAAGGGCGTGACGGCGCCGATTGCCAGTGCTACGAGCCTTTCCCAGCTTGAAAGCCTGGTGAAATCGGCAACGCTTGAGCTCTCCGACGAGACAATGGCGCTGCTCGACAAGGCCGGCGCCTGAAACGAGGTGATGCCATGAGCGTGACAATCCGCGATGCGAGGCCTGAGGACGAAGCACGCTGGCGTGCGCTCTGGGCGGACTATCTCGCCTTCTACGAGGTCACCGTCGATGCCGACATTACCGATTCCACCTGGCGCCGGGTCTTCGATCCGGCGTCGGCAATCTTCATGCGGGTGGCGGAACTCGACGGCGCGGTCGTCGGCTTTACGCTCTGCCTGACGCATGAGGGCACCTGGATCCGCGGCAAGGACTGCTATCTGGAAGACCTGTTCGTTTCCGAGGATGTGCGCGGCAAGGGTGTGGGCCGGGCGCTGATGGACGACCTCGTGGCACTCTGCAAAAAGAACGGCTGGTCGCGGCTCTACTGGCATACGAGCGAACAGAACAAAACGGCCCGCGCACTCTACGACACATACGTCAAAAGCGACGGCCACATCCGCTACCGCATCAATTTCTGAGTTGCGGAAAGCCTTCATACCATTCGGAATGATCGCCTTCCCAGTTGGTCATGCCCTCCTTGGTGAGGATGCCCCGCGGGCGTACATAACTCTGAATTATCCGCTTCGGCCGTTCATGCCATTGGATATTGAAGGCCCATAATTTGGGGAAGAAGCAGAGCGAGGCATAAGGCAGGTGGTMGTGGATCCACCAGGCGAGCCGCTGCCAGTCGCTTTCATCGCCATAGCGATCGACCATCCAGGGAATGGCGATGCAGACGGCAGCGCCCATGCAGCCGTCAAAGTCTCTGACATCCCATATGTGATGGGCAGCAGTGGCTGCGTTGGTCGAGCAATTCAGTCTGTTCTCGTTGCCGAAGCGGTTGACCGCGGGTGAACGGTAGCCGGAGCGGATATGCAGGCGTCCGAAGGTCGCTTCCAGCGGTTCCAGAAGTTGCGCGCAAAGGCGTCTGCCCACCTCGATCGCCAGATCGGGATCGTCGGGGATATTCGGGATACGGTAGAAATCGGCAATCTCGGAATGGAGAAAATCGCGAAAGAAGAAGTTCTTCGACAGGCGCACCCGGCCGAGATCCTCGAGCCCTTTCATCGATCCCGGTTTCTTCATGTGCGAGCCCCCCGATTGCTCCCGACATCATTGCCCGGAAAATGCAGCCGTTCCACCCGAAACGCKCCGGGAACAATTAGCGCCGTATTTGCTTCTAAGAGTGTCGCCGAAAAGGGCGCGAATCCCCAATGAAGGAACGGAACAATGGCCAAGGAAAAGACGCTGGAAGATCTATTTTACGACACGCTGAAGGACATCTATTTCGCCGAACGGCAGATATTGCGCGCCCTGCCGAAGATGGCGCGCGCTGCCCAGTCGACGGAATTGAAGGCGGGTTTCGAAAAGCATCGTGAGGAAACCGAAGGCCATGTCGAACGGTTGCAGCAGGTCTTCGAGCTGATCGGCAAGCGCGCCCAGGGCAAAACATGTGAGGCAATTCAGGGCATCATCGCCGAGGGCGAAGAAATCATGGAGGAGTTCAAGGGTACGCCTGCCATCGATGCCGGCCTGATCTCTTCGGCGCAGGCCGTCGAGCACTATGAAATCGCCCGCTACGGCACACTGAAGACCTGGGCGCAGACGCTCGGCTTCAAAGAGGCCGTCACGCTTCTCGACCAGACGCTGCAGGAAGAAGGCAAGACAGACAAGTTGCTGTCACAGCTTGCGACGACCGCCGCAAATCAGAAGGCTTCGCGCGCGGCCTGAGCTGGCGCCCGAATACCGACAGGCAGAGCTGCCCCGATCGGGCGGCTCGCTTTTCTTCGAGCTTGTCTTCGCGCATGGCCCCGCTATCATTTCATTGGAAACTTGAGGCGAGGTATCGATATGGCCGACAGGCAGGCAATCGAAGCAACGGTTCATCTCTATGTCGAGGGCATGGCCTTTGCCAATGAAGCGGCCCTGAAGAAAGCCTTTCACCCGAAAAGTTCGATCATCGGGCACTATCAGAATGCGGTGGAATGGCTCTCGCGCGACGAGTTCATCGCCGCAATCCTCGAGGAAGGGGCCGCACCACCCGGCACTCAGCCTTATATGGATATCGGCAGCATCGATATTTCCGGTGACGCAGCGACCGCGAAAGTGACCGACGAGTTCGCCGGCATGCGATTTACCGACTATCTTTCATTGTTGAGGATCGACGGTCGCTGGACGATCGTCAGCAAGCTTTATCACCTCCATCTATGAAAAGACTGCAGCTTTCGGTTCCCGGGTTGATGGTCGAGGTCCGCAACAGGCTGCAAGACTTCATCCGGCGCAATCGACTTTCGGAACGTTTCGTCTGCAGATTCACAAAGTCAGAGCATCGCGGGCCTGAATGGACACACGATGCTCTATCTCTCTGTTTTCACGCAATTGCGGACGCAAAACCGTTGCGCAGTTTTGCGAGAGCCTGCTTTAGCCGGTTCAGCTTCTCAGGGTACCGCCGGTGAACTTGGCGACGCTGGCGACGATCTTCTGCGTTAGCGCCTCGAAATCCTCGTCGGTCAGCGTGCGCTCGGCCGGCTGGATCTGAACCTCAATCGCCACAGACTTCTTGCCCTCGCCAACAGAGGCACCTTCGAAAATATCGAAGACGTTGACGCTGGTGATAAGCTTGCGGTCGACGCTGGTTGTCGCCTTGATGATAGCGCCAGCTTCCACCGACTTGTCGACGACGAAGGCGAAGTCGCGCTTGACTGCCTGGAAGGGCGAAAGGTCGAGCGCCGGCTTGGTGCGGGTCGCCTTCTTCTTGGGCTCGGCCATGGCATCTAGGTAAACCTCGAAACCGCAGAGAGCGCCCGAGACATCAAGCTTTTCAAGGGTGGTCGGGTGGAACTCGCCGAAGTAACCGAGGATCACCTTCGGGCCCATCTTGATCGTGCCGGAACGGCCCGGATGATACCATTCGGGACCGCCCTGTTCGATCTGGATATTGGCCGTCGGCAGGCCGCAGACTTCGATAACGGCCAGCGCATCGGCCTTGGCGTCGAAGACGTCGACCGGCTTGCCGCCGCCCTTCGTCGCATTCGACCACATGCGGCCGGCGCCAGAAAGCGAAGCCGTACCGCGGCGGATACCGCCGGCAACGCGACGCTGGCCTTCCGGAGTATCGTTTTCATAGGTGCCCGAGACCTCGAAGATTGCCACGTCGCCATAGCCCTTGTCGGCGTTGCGCTGGGCAGCGGTCAGCAGGCCCGGTAGCAGCGAGGGGCGCATGTCCGACATTTCTGCAGCGATCGGATTGGCGAGCTTGAGAGCCGGAGAACCGCCCCCGAAGAGCTTCGCCTGATCTTCCGGGATGAAGGACCAGGTGACGGCTTCCAGCATGCCGCGCGAGGCAAGGGCGCGCTTGGCGGCGCGGGTGCGGATCTGCAGCACCGTCAGGATTTTACCGTTGACGGCAGCATGGCTTTCGAGGGGCGCCGGTTTGATGTTGTCGACGCCGTGAATGCGCATGACCTCTTCAACGAGATCGGCCTTGCCGTCCACATCAGGACGCCAGGAGGGAACGGCGACGGAGACGCGTTCGCCGGAGCCGGAGACCTTGAAGCCGAGGCGGGTCAGGATCGTGTTGCTTTCTTCCGTCGAGACCTCGAGGYCGGTCAGGCGCTTGACCTCCGAATAGGGGAAATCGACGATCTTCGGCTCGTAACCCTTGTAGCCGACGATCTCGGCCTTTGCCGGGGTGCCGCCGCAAAGCTCCAGAACCAGCTCCGTCGTGCGCTCGAGACCGGGAACCATATATTCCGGATCGACGCCGCGTTCGAAGCGGTAGCGGGCATCGGTGATGATGCCAAGCGCACGGCCGGACTTGGCGATGTTCATCGGATCCCAGAGAGCGGATTCGATCAGCACATCGACGGTGTTTTCATCACAGCCGGAATGCTCGCCGCCCATGATGCCGCCGATCGATTCAACGCCGTTCTCATCGGCGATGACGACGTTGTTCGGGCCGAGCTTGTATTCGCGCTGGTCGAGCGCAAGTACGGTCTCACCTTCCTTGGCACGGCGAACCGTCAGGCTTCCCTTGACCTTGGCGGCGTCGAAGACGTGCATCGGCCGGCCCTGATCAAAGGTCATGTAGTTGGTGATATCGACGAGCGCATTGATCGGACGCAGACCGATGGCGAGAAGCCGCTGCTGCAGCCAGCGCGGGCTCGGGCCGTTCTTGACGCCGCGCACGAGCCTGAGGCCGAAGCCCGGGCAAAGCTTCGCATCGTCGAGATCGAGCGTCAGCTTGACCGGGGTTTCGCCTTCGGCGGCGAAGGATGGAGCAGGCCGCGTCTTCAGCGTGCCGAGGCCGGAGGCTGCGAGGTCACGGGCAATGCCATAGATCGAAGTGCAGTCCGGACGGTTCGGCGTCAGGTTGATCTCGATGACAGGATCGTCKAGATGGGCGTAGGTAGCATAGCTCGCGCCGACCGGCGCATCTTCCGGCAGGTCGATGATGCCGTCATGGCTGTCGGAGATCTGCAGTTCCTTTTCCGAGCACATCATGCCGCGGCTTTCGACACCGCGGATATTGCCGACCGACAGCGTTACATCGATGCCCGGAACGTAGGTGCCGGGTGCCGCGAAGGCGCCGATGAGGCCTGCACGCGCATTTGGCGCGCCGCAGACGACCTGCACCGGTGCACCCTGGCCGATATCGACCATCAGCACTTTCAGGCGGTCGGCCTGCGGATGCTTTTCAGCGGAGAGAACCTTGGCGATGACGAAGGGCTTGAAGGCTTCCTTGTCGTCGACATCCTCCACCTCCAGCCCGATCTGCGTCAGGCGGGTGCAGATTTCATCGAGCGTGGCATCTGTTTCCAGATGATCCTTAAGCCAGGAGAGCGTGAATTTCATATGTCCAATCCTCCCTTAAACGCTCAGGCCGCCGAACAGCGTCGGCATGTCGAGCGGGCGGAAGCCGTAGTGGTTTATCCAGCGGACGTCGGCGTTGAAGAAGTCGCGCAGGTCCGGCATGCCATATTTCAGCATGGCGATGCGATCGAGGCCCATGCCCCAGGCAAAGCCTTGATATTCGTCCGGATCGAGACCGCCGTAACGCAGCACGTTCGGATGGACCATGCCGCAGCCGAGGATTTCCATCCAGTCGGTGCCTTCGCCGAACTTGATGATCGGGCCGGAGCGGTCGCACTGGATATCGACCTCGAAGGAGGGCTCGGTGAAGGGGAAGAAGGACGGGCGAAAGCGCATCGTCACGCCGTCGACCTCGAAGAAGGTCTTGCAGAATTCCTCGAGCACCCAGCGGAGGTTGGCGACATTGGCCTTCTTGTCGATGACCAGGCCCTCGACCTGATGGAACATCGGCGAATGCGTGGCATCGCTATCCTGGCGGTAGGTCTTGCCGGGAATGATGATGCGGATCGGCGGCTTCTGCGCTTCCATGGTGCGCACCTGCACCGGCGAGGTATGCGTGCGCAGAACCTTGCGCTCGCCCTTCTCATCCGGATTGAAGAAGAAGGTGTCGTGCATCTCGCGGGCCGGATGGCCTTCGGGGAAGTTAAGCGCCGTGAAATTGTAATAGTCGGTCTCGATATCCGGCCCTTCGGCGATCGAGAAGCCCATATCGCCGAAGATCGCGGTGATCTCATCGACGATCTGGCTGATCGGATGGATACGGCCGCGCTCGGCAGGCGACGAGCGGACCGGCAGGCTGACATCGACCGTTTCAGCCGCCAGCCGGGCGCTGATCGCTGCCTCCTTCAGCACCGACTTGCGGTCGGTGAAGGCGTCGCTCACCTCGTTCTTCAGCGCGTTGATCGCTGCGCCGCGGGTCTGGCGTTCGTCTGGGGTCATMGCGCCCAGCGTCTTCAAGAGCTCGGAAATCGAGCCCTTCTTGCCAAGCGCCGAAACACGGACGGCTTCGAGCGCGGGCTCGTCATTGGCGGCGGCAATTTCGGCAAGCAGAGAGAATTTAAGCTGGTCGATATCTGACATTGTCTTCTTTCCGTCCAGATCAGGCGGCGTTCGAAAGGCGGGCGCGGCAAGGCCGCGCCAGCAGTACAAAGAAAGAAAAACCCGCGCTAGCCCAAACCAGCGCGGGTTTCCCAAAATTCAAAAAAGCGTCAAGCTTGGGAAGCGCTGGTTACCGAACCGCGCCTTCAAACTCGTTAGCCGTGCCGGATTCCTTGAGGTATTCAAGGGCCTTCTTGGCGGCAGCAACCAGGGCGCCGAATGCTTCCGGCTCATGGATTGCCATATCGGAGAGAACCTTACGGTCGACTTCGATGCCAGCCTTGTTCAGACCGTCGATGAAGCGGCCGTAGGTCAGGCCGAATTCGCGGACGGCAGCGTTGATGCGCTGGATCCAGAGGGCGCGGAAATTGCGCTTGTTAACCTTGCGGTCGCGATATGCGTACTGCTTGGAGCGATCGACTGCGGCCTTGGCGGTACGGATGGTGTTCTTGCGGCGGCCGTAGAAACCCTTGGCCTGCTTCAGAACCTTCTTGTGCTTGGCGTGGGCGGTGACGCCTCTTTTTACACGTGCCATTTCATGATCTCCTTAATCTAACGCGTTACCGGAATAGTCTCAGAGACCGTTCGGCAGATAGTTCTTCACAACCTTGCGGCCATCGGGTTCTGCCAGAACCATCGTGCCACGTGCGTCGCGAATGAACTTGTTCGAGCGCTTGATCATGCCATGGCGCTTGCCAGCGGCAGCCGCCTTGACCTTGCCGGTGGCGGTGATCTTGAACCGCTTCTTGGCAGAGGACTTCGTCTTCATCTTGGGCATTTTGCTACTCCGTTTCTGTCCTCCCTGCGCGCTTCATCAAAGAAACCCTTTTGCGCAAGCCGGTTTTCCGGTCTTCGCCCAAGGCGCRGGAGCGTTTGTTGTTGATCTGCGGGTCAGGCGACGAAACCTGTCCGCAAGCATTCGAAACTGCCACGGCATGCCCTGCCGGTCAGTTCGGACGCGCGCTTATAACCGCAGCGTCATGAAAGTGCAACGGGGCGGATGACGAATCTTGCCGCCCCAGGAAACACAAAAGCCGCCCTGTCGGACGGCTTTGAGCGAAAGAATGCGGCACCGGTCACTTCGGCGCCAGCACCATCATCATCTGGCGGCCTTCGAGCTTGGGCTCGGCTTCGACCTTGGCGATCTCAAGCGTGTCGGCCTTGACCTGCTGGAGAAGCTTCATGCCAAGTTCCTGGTGGGCCATTTCACGGCCGCGGAACTTCAGCGTCACCTTCACCTTGTCGCCTTCGTCAAAGAAGCGACCCATCGCCTTCATCTTCACCTCATAGTCATGGGTGTCGATGTTGGGACGCATCTTGATTTCTTTGACTTCGACAATCTTCTGCTTTTTGCGCGCCTCGGCGGCCTTCTTCTGGTTGGCATATTTCAGCTTGCCCAGATCAAGGATCTTGCACACAGGCGGTTCGGCATTGGGGGAAATTTCGACGAGGTCGAGGCCGGCTTCTTCCGCCATTTTCAAAGCCTGGTCAGTGGGCACGATGCCCATATTCTGGCCGTCAGCAGCAATCAGCTGAACTTTCGGAATGCGGATATCCCGGTTCGAGCGCGGTCCATCCTTTACGGGCGCGTCGGTTTTAAAGGGTCTGCGAATGGTCGTATTCTCCTCGCGTTGTTCGGAACGTTGCAGCTTCGTGTCCCAGTTCGAAAGGGGGGCACAAACGGGTCACGCCATCACTGCAACGGATTCAATAACACCCTATAGCGGAAAAATCACCTGCTGTCAGCCTGTCAAGAATCTGTTTTATAGGCGAAAACAATAGGAGTTCTGCCCGATGTCCGACCAGATGCCTGTTCTTGAGCCCAAGTTCCTTGATGTCGGCGAAGGCGAGGCCGCGCGGCAGATCGCCATGCTGGTACGCCCGGCGCAGGCCAACACCGATCTTCCCGCCCTCATTTGGCTATCCGGCTACCGATCCGACATGAGCGGCAGCAAGGCCGTCGAAATCGACCTGCTTGCCGCGGAACTGGGCGCGGCCTGCATCCGCCTCGACTATTCCGGCCACGGGCTTTCCGGCGGAGCCTTCACCGATGGCACGATCTCGCGCTGGCTGGAGGAAGCACTCGCGGTGATCCGTCACAGCGCGCCGGAACGAATGATCCTTGTCGGCTCTTCGATGGGGGGCTGGATTGCGCTGCGGGTCGCACAGGAGCTTGCCCGGCATGGCGGACCAAAGCTCGAAGGCATGGTGCTCATCGCACCGGCGCCGGACTTCACCTCCGATCTCATCGAACCGAACCTCAAGAAAAAGGAACGCGCCTCGCTGGAGGAGCGCGGCTATTTCGAGGAACGCTCGCAGTATAGCCCGGAGCCCAACATCTATACGCGCGCGCTGATCGAGGATGGCCGCCAGAACCGGGTGCTGACCGGCATCATCGAAACGGGCTGCCCGATCCATATCCTGCAGGGCATGAAAGATGCCGATGTTCCCTATCTGCATGCCATGAAGCTCGTGGAACATCTTCCGGCAGACGACGTAGTACTGACCTTCATTCGCGATGGCGATCAMCGGCTATCGCGTCCGCAGGACATCGAGCGGCTGCGCAGCGCCGTCAAAGGCCTGATCCGGTGAGCGCAAGCCAGTCCCTATCAAAGCATATGCAACTGGCCAAATAGAAGGCCATGGTTGAATAAGATCTGTTCAATCATCCGGAGGTTATGTTGCATTTTAACCATGTCTACGAGTTGTACGGCACTCCCAAGAAGTAACGATTGACTCCTTTCGGCCCTCTCCGTTAACTCTTTGTTAATAAATAAAGGGCGATGCAGGGAAGTAGGGCGTGCGGATCAAGGGTTTCCTCGTGGCCATGATGGCCGTGTTTGCAATGGCGCCGGCCGCTATTCCGGCTCCGAGCAAGAATGCATCCATGGTGACCGGTAATGCGACATCGCAGCCGGTTGGCCATTACGACTTCTGTCAGACGCACCGCAGCGAATGCGGTGCCAACCGCAATACCGGCCCGGTCGCCATGACGGGTGCCCGGTGGGCGACGGTCCGTTCGGTCAACGCGACGGTCAACCGCACCATCACGCCGATGACCGACAAGGAAATCTACGGCAAAGACGAGGTTTGGGCCTATCCGACCACGGCCGGCGACTGCGAGGATTTCGCACTTCTGAAGCGCCGTGTCCTCATCCAGCGCGGCTTCTCGCCTGCCGATCTGCTGATGACCGTGGTGCGCAAGCCCGATGGCGAAGGCCACGCTGTGCTGACGCTGCGCACTGCTGAAGGCGACTTCGTGCTCGACAACCTCGCCTCCGACGTCAAGCCGTGGTTTGCGACGCCCTATAGCTTCATCAAGCGCCAGTCGAGCTTCAACGCCGGCCGCTGGGTCACCATTGAGAACGGCCGCGACGTTCTGGTCGGCGCTCTCAAGTAAAGAGTTTCGAGGGGGACTGTGAAAGAGCCGGCGAAAGCCGGCTTTTTTTATTTTGGCGTGTGGACGTCTCTCCGCACTGGCTGGGGCTGTGCCAGACCGCAATTAGGCATTGCCGATCAGAATACCGGCTGCGAGCACGAGGCTGCCGCCGACGACCACCTGGAAGGCGGCGCGCAGGAACGGCGTCTCCATGTATTTGTTCTGGATGAAGGCGATCGCCCAAAKCTCGAAGAAGACGATGACGGCGGCGGTGATGGTCGCGGTCCAGAAATGCGGGATCAGGTAGGGCAGTGCGTGACCGAGACCGCCGAGCGCCGTCATGATACCGCAGGCAAGGCCACGCTTGATCGGCGAGCCGCGGCCGGAGATCTTGCCGTCGTCATGGGCGGCTTCGGTGAAGCCCATCGAGATGCCTGCACCGACCGAAGCCGACAGACCGACGAGGAAGGTCTGCCAGGTATCCTGCGTGGCGAAGGCGGCAGCGAAGATCGGCGCGAGCGTGGAAACCGAGCCATCCATGAGACCGGCGAGACCCGGCTGCACATAGGTCAGTACGAACCGGCGCCGCGCCGTCTCGTCCTCTTCCTTCTTCACATCGTCGGGCGTGTGCTTGTCGCCCAGCATGCGGGCAATTTCCTCATGCCCCTGTTCGGCAATCGCGAGATCGCCGAGAAGCTGACGCGTGGAGGCATCAGATGTCTGCTTGATCGCCTCGACATAGAAACGATAGGCCTGCTCCTCCATCGCCTCAGCTTCCTGCCTGATGGAGTCGAGTGAGAGATTGGCGCGAAGCCAGTCCGGCTTGCGTTCGTAAAAGCCCTGAACATGCTCGCGCCGGATCAGCGGGATACGCTCGCCGAAGCGCTGGCGGTAGATTTCGATCAGCGACTTGCGGTGCGTGTCCTCCACCTCAGCCATATCCTCGAACACCTTGGCTGACGCCGGAAACTCGGCACGCAGGTGCTCAGCATAAGCGAGATAGATGCGGGCATCGTCTTCCTCGGAGGCGATGGCGAGAGCCAGGATTTCCTGCTCGGAGAGAGAGCGGAAGGAACGTTTCGGTGATCTGAAAAACCGGGCCAACATAGATATTCTCCAATAGTTTAGAATTATTCTAAATTTAAAGAGTGATGTGGCGAGGGTCAAGATCCAAGCCCGGCAAGATTGGCGGATTGCCGCAATTCGTCCATCGCGGTTTGGCAATCCCGTGCGCGGGCCTATATGAGGGCTGCCAGCAGCAAGTGGCGCCGGGGTCTACGATGAATAATGAGATACAGGGACGGGCTGCGCATGTTGCCGCGATCCGCGAAAAGGCCGAGGCCGAGATGAAGGCGATCGGCGTCGACGAGGCCTTCATTGCGAAGCTTGTGGAAACCTTTTACGGGCGTGTGCTGCAGCATCCCAAGCTCGGACCGGTGTTCGACGCGCGGCTTTCCGGGCGTTGGCCCGAACATATGGACAGGATGAAAAGCTTCTGGTCGTCCGTCGCCTTTCGCAGCGGCGCCTATGGCGGCAAGCCGGTGCAGGCGCATCACGGCGTGGCGAACATGACGCCTGATCTTTTCCCGCAATGGCTTTCGCTGTTTTCCGAAACGCTCGAGGACGTGGCACCGACGCCAGAGGCCAAGGACTGGTTCATGGCGACGGCCGAACGGATCGCAAAAAGCCTGACGCTGTCGCTCTTCTACAATCCGGCGCTCGACGATCCCACGAAGAAAACAGGCTGAGGCTTCATTGCCTCGCGGAAAAGGTTGCACCGGCGCTTGCGGCAACGACCAAAGCTGTTCCGGCCATCTGCAGAAGCGTCATGGGCTGTGCCAGAATGATGAAGCCTGCGACTGCGGCAATGGCAGGCTCCAGGCTCATGAGGATGCCGAATGAAGCCGTCGGCATGCGCCGCAACGCAATCAGTTCCAGCGTGTAGGGCAGCAGAGGCACGAGAACGGCGAGACCCGCCATTTCGATCAGGCCGTAAGCATCGAGCTTCGGCACGGCGCCCGAAAAACCCAGGGGTGTCGCGACCACCGCGGCGACCATAAGCGACATGGAGAGCCCCTCCAGTCCCTTGAAGCTCGCGCCGATCTTCTTCGTGAGCACGATATAGATCGCCCAACCGGTTCCGGCGCCAAATGCAAAGAGAACACCGAGCGGATCTCCAACCCAGCCCTCACCATCATGGGCGAGTGCCAGAACACCGAACGCGGCGACGAGCGGCCAGATAAGACGCCGGCTGAGGCCGTAKCCAATGGTCGCGACCGACAGGGGGCCGAGAAAATCAATCGCCACAGCAAGACCGAGCGGAATACGCGCGATCGCTGAGAAGAAACTCGTGGTCATCAGCGCCGTCGTCGTGCCGAGAACCAGTGCACTTACCCATTGATCACGACTATAGCTGAAGATGCGCGGGCGAACGACGATGGCTAGAATGACGGACGCAAAGGCAAGGCGCAGCCATGTAGCACCCGCCGGTCCATAAGTGGCGATGGCGGAGGAGGAAAGTGCCGCGCCGAACTGGATGGAGGACATGGACATGAGGCACATCAGCCCACCAGCCGCTACGCCGCCGAATGCTGGTGATGTCTCCGCGGTCAAGGCGCCGGCTTCAGCGTTCGTTCTCTCTTCCATTGATGTCTCCGATTGCGCGCTCTTCATACGAAGGCAGTTTGCCGGCGACAAATTCAAACTTCTGATCGTGTCAGCAAAAGGCTTGATGCGATATCAGAGGCG
This sequence comes from Rhizobium sp. 05L429, assembly GCF_056397645.1. Taxonomy (NCBI): domain Bacteria; kingdom Pseudomonadati; phylum Pseudomonadota; class Alphaproteobacteria; order Hyphomicrobiales; family Rhizobiaceae; genus Rhizobium; species Rhizobium sp. 05L429. The sequence goes on from NZ_JBFTNV010000008.1 coordinate 137,350, forward strand.
ACCAGCGAGGATCACCTCTTCGGCATCCTCGAAGCTCATCCCGAAGACCTTCCTGCCGATCTCGAAACTGAAGCCGTTGCGGGCGAAGGCGGAGAGTTCCTTTGCTTTCCGCTTGTCGTCGAGTTCGACGCGACGGAAGGGACCGAAGGCGCGCTTGCGGGCGAAGATCGCTGCGGCATAGAGATCGTCAGCCTCTTCAAGCGCGGCCTCAACCCTGTCGCTGGAGACGCCCTTGACCGCAAGCTTCCGGGCGATGGCACGCTTCGATTTGCCGCTGCGCACGGCGGAACGGGTGCTGATTTCGGCATAGGCGGTATCGTCTAGAACCTTGTTGTCATAAGCGAATTTGACGGCGAAATCGGCAACCGCCTTGAGCTGTGCCCCGCTGATACCCTCGAATTTCTCCTTCGCCTTGCGGGCGATGGCATCAAAGAGTTGCTTTTCCGTCATCATGCGCCGTTCGAGGCGATAGATCGTCGAGTTGCGCGCCCAACTCAGCATGCGGGGCGTCGGGATATCTGATGAAATGGTCTCCTCGGTCATCGGCAGTGATCAGGCTTCCAGGCCTTTGAGCACATTGGCGACGTTAAGGCCGATTTCCGGCACGCCGTAGCCGCCCTCCATGCAAGTGACGACCGGCAGGCCGGCAGCGGAGATCATCTCGCCCATACGGATGAAGTCCTCCGATTTCAGCTTGAAGAAGGAGATCGGATCGCGCTCGAACGTATCGACGCCGAGGGCCACGACGATCGCTTCCGCGCCGAAGGTCTTGATGCGGGAGAGCGCATCCGACAGGGCCGATGCCCAGACATCGAAGTTCGTACCGCGTGCCATCGGATAATTGCGATTGGCGCCCTCGCCCTCCCCTTCGCCCACTTCATCGGCATGGCCGAGGAAATAGGGAAAGGCGTGGATGGGATCGCCATGCAACGAGGCGGTAAAGACATCGCTGCGGCGATAGAAGAGATCCTGCGTGCCGTTGCCATGGTGGAAATCGACATCGAGCACGGCGACCTTCCTGGCGCCATGATCGAGCAGGCGTTGCGCCGCGACGCCGGAATTATTGATGAAGCAGTAGCCACCGAAGAGGTCGATGCCGGCGTGATGGCCGGGCGGGCGGCAGAGTGCGAAGGCGAAGCGGTTGCCGGCATTCAGCCAATCCGCGGCTGTCATCGCGCAGCGCATCGAGGCAAGTGCTGCCTCGTAAGACCCCTTGGTGATGGAAGTATCGGCGGCATTCGCATAATGGCCGATCGCACCGACGATGTTCTCGGGCACGCGCTGGCTGGTGCGGCGGACGGGAAAGGAATTGGCAATCGCCTCACCCTTATAGCCTGCCGCCACCCAACGATCCCAGACCGTCGCCAGAAATTCCAGATAGGCGGGATCATGCACCTTGCGGGCCGTTTCAAGGCCGTGGGCCTCCGGCGCCACGACCTCGGAAAAGCCTGCTTCTCTGACCGCAGACAGAATCCATTCCGCCCGGAACGGCGCCTCGAAGGGCGTCACAAGCTGGCCATCATGCAGCTCCGTCTTCGCATCACGCAGCTTGTGGTCTTCGGAATAGATGACGCGCACCGAGGTCTCCGCAAATCAGTCTGTCAAACTCAAGCCTTACACAGGCTGGTCCGAAGAAAAAAGCGTTGAACACGCCTTGATCGCTGCCGCGGACGACGCCACGTTCAAGCCGATTTCAGAATGCGTTCCTTTTTCTCAAGAGATTAAGCCCCATGAAAATCCTGATGGTCGATGTCGATGGCGTGCTGGTTCACGGGCGGCCGGCGGACGGTCTGCCGCTATTTACCTACCTTGAGCGCGACCTAGGCCTGTCGGCACCGTTGCTTCAACAGGAGTTTTTCAAACCCTATTGGGTGGGCATTATCACCGGCCAGGAGCCGATAGAGCCCCGCCTGACGGAGGTTCTCGGCCGCATCGCCCCGCACCTTACCGCCGAGAAACTGCTCGACTACTGGTTTGAAAATGATTCCCGCCTGGACCGGCAGTTGCTTGCCGACCTCGCCCGCCTGAAGGACGAAGGCACGCTTCTCTATCTTGCTACCAATCAAGAGCATAGACGGKCGGCCTATTTGCGCGACGTGCTCGAACTCGGCGCGCTTTTCGACGGCATTTTCTATTCCGCAGCACTTGGCGCTCGCAAGCCAGCCACCGACTTCTTCCGCCTTGCAACAGAAGGCGTCGGTGTCGCGCCTGAAGACATCGGCTTTATCGACGATCTCGAGGAGAATATCGCTGCTGCCACGCAGTTTGGCTGGAAGGCATTGCACTGGACGCCGGCTTCGGCGCTTTCAGACGCCATCGCTGCCTTTACGCAGAATGCTCAGGCGACCCGCTTGTAGAAAAGCGTCGTGGCGCAAAGCCCGCCTTCCGGCCACAACGCGTAGTCGGGGATGACACCAACGCGCTCCCAGCCGAGGCGCGGGTAGATGGCTTCGGCGTCGCTGCCGGTTGCCGTGTCGAGGACGAGGATCGTCTTGCCGCGGCGGGCCGCTTCCTGTTCAGCCATGTCCATCAGCAGGCGCGCCAAGCCATGGCCGCGAGCGGAGCGATGAACAAGCAGCTTTTTCAGATCGCCGCGATGCGGCTGATTCGGCATCTGGGCAGCGCCGACCTGCACCGTGCCGACAACCTTGCCATCCACGTCGGCGACAAAGAGCAGAGTGGCACCATCGGCCACGGCTTCGGCGACACCACGCCAATAGGGTTCGGCATCCGCAGGCGTGTAGGGCTGCATGAAGCCGACCGAGGCGCCACCGTTGACGCAATCGGCGAGCACTTCGCAAAGGTCGGGAATGGCCGCGTGGGCCTCGGCGGCGGCGAGAAGGCGAATGGTCGGCATGATGGTCCCCTGGTAAATGAGCGCGTGAATTAGCGGGCGCCGCGATCCAGCACGACGCAATAGCGTGCCGGCGCGTGACCCGGATTGTGAAAGACATGGCCGTCACCGACCGGCATGAAGAGACAGTCGCCGGGCTTGAGGCGATGAACGGTGTCGCCGACCGTCATTTCCAGCTCGCCATCAAAGAGCCAGACGTGCTGAGTCATGCCGCGGCTCGCCGCGTGCGGCGGGAAGCTGACCCGTGCACCCGCCGGAAATTCAACATCGACGATATCGATATCCGAGGACGTGCCCGGTGGCGAAACGGCACGGCGCATATATCCGGTTTCGGGATCGCGCCAGACCAGTTGCTCCTGCCGGCGCGAAAGCGGCGACGCCTGCTCTCCCTCCTCGGCGAAGAAGGCAGACAGGGACAGGCCGAGTGCGGCGCAGACCCGGGCGAGCAGCGAAGCCGTCGGGCTCGCCTCCGCACGCTCGATGCGGGAGATCATCGCACGGCTGACGCCGGAAGCGGTGGCGAGGTCATCCAGCGTCAGCCCCTTCTCCATCCGCAGTGTGCGGATACGGATGCCGATCGCCTGTTCCAGTTCCTGTTCCATTTCTACGGTCCGAAATTCTACTATAAGAGAAATACAGGATCCGATGATGGAATCAAGTGCTCGTGTGCGGCCTTGCTTTCACCGTAACGCCGTCGATATATGGCAGCGGCATTCAAGAGCGGAGACCAGCATGGACGGCATCACGCAAGGCACTGAGACCGGGGAAAGCTTCACGGCTGCCGCCTGGGACCGGATCAAGCCAATCATGGCCGAGATCGAGAGATTGCCGCTGCTGCAACGTCTTTCCGACGGCACACTGCCGCCGGAGGTTTTCCGCCACTATATCCTGCAGGACGCGATCTACCTAAAGCACTATGCCCGGTGCCTTGCGATCGTCGCCGCCAAGGCGCCCGATAATGCACAGGTGCTGCGCTTCCTCGGTTCGGCGCAGAAGGCGATCACCGTCGAGCAGGGACTGCATGCCGGTTTTCTCAGCCAATTCGGTATTTCCAGCGCCGACGTGACGGCGGCCGAGCCCTCGCCTGCCTGCTTCGCCTATACGAATTTCCTGCTGGCGACGGCCTACCACAGTTCCTATGCGGTGGCGCTTTCGGCGATCCTGCCCTGCTTCTGGATCTACTGGCATGTCGGCGAAGACATCAAGAGCAAGCCGGCGATCGAAGGGAATGTCTTCCAGGCATGGATCAACACCTACGGCGATCCGCAGTTCGCAGCCGGAGCCCGCGAAGTCATCGCTTTGACTGATATCGCCGCCCGTGCTGCCTCGCTGGCAGAGCGCCAGCAGATGATGGACGCCTTCGTGCGCGCCTCGCAATATGAATGGATGTTCTGGGATTCGGCCTGGCGGCTGGAGACGTGGCCGGTCTGAACCAAGTTCCACAGGCTGCAAAATAGGGTAAACTGCAGGATAATTACCGCTTTGCGGGCGATGTGCGCGCTGCTATATGGCGCGCATGAGCACCAATCCGACGACTCCGCTATCCCATATCCGCAACTTCTCGATCGTGGCCCAYATCGACCACGGCAARTCGACGCTGGCCGACCGCCTGATCCAGACGACAGGTGGCCTCGCCGAGCGCGAAATGTCCGAGCAGGTGCTCGACAATATGGATATCGAGCGCGAGCGCGGCATCACCATCAAGGCCCAGACCGTGCGCCTGCACTATCAAGCGAACAACGGCGAGAAATACATTCTCAACCTCATCGACACGCCCGGCCACGTCGACTTCGCCTATGAAGTCTCCCGTTCGCTGTCGGCCTGCGAGGGTTCGCTGCTTGTCGTCGACGCCTCGCAGGGCGTCGAGGCGCAGACGCTCGCCAACGTCTACCAGGCGATCGACAACAACCATGAGATCGTCACCGTCCTCAACAAGATCGACCTGCCGGCCGCCGAACCCGACCGCATCAAGGAACAGATCGAGGAAGTGATCGGCATCGACGCCTCGGAGGCCGTGCTGATTTCGGCAAAGACCGGTCTCGGCATTCCCGACGTGCTCGAAGCAATCGTGCATAAGCTGCCGGCGCCGAAAAGCCCCGGCGGCGAGAAGGCGCCACTGAAGGCGTTGCTCGTTGACAGCTGGTACGACACCTATCTCGGCGTCATGGTTCTGGTGCGCGTCATCGACGGCGTGCTGACCAAGGGTCAGACGGTGCGGATGATGGGCACGGATGCGAAATACCAGGTGGAGCGCGTCGGCGTGCTCACACCGAAGATGGTCAATGTCGACAGCCTTGGCCCCGGTGAGATCGGCTTCATTACCGCTTCGATCAAGGAAGTGGCCGATACCCGCGTCGGCGATACAATCACCGAGGACAAGCGGCCAACGGCCGAAGCGCTGCCGGGCTTCAAGCCGGCGCAGCCAGTGGTGTTCTGCGGTCTCTTCCCGGTCGATGCGGCCGATTTCGAGGATCTGCGCGCCGCCATGGGCAAGCTTCGCCTCAACGACGCGTCCTTCTCCTTCGAAATGGAATCGTCGGCTGCTCTCGGCTTCGGTTTCCGCTGCGGCTTCCTTGGCCTTCTGCATCTCGAAATCATCCAGGAACGGCTGGAACGCGAGTTCGACCTCGACCTCATCGCAACCGCACCATCCGTCGTCTACAAGATGTACATGACAGACGGCACGGAGCGCGAGATGCACAACCCCGCCGACATGCCCGATGTCGTCAAGATCTCGGAAATCCACGAGCCGTGGATCCGCGCGACGATCCTGACGCCGGACGATTACCTCGGCGGCATCCTGAAGCTTTGCCAGGACCGGCGCGGCATCCAGGTCGAACTCACCTATGTYGGCACGCGCGCGATGCTGACCTACGACCTGCCGCTCAATGAAGTCGTCTTCGACTTTTACGACCGGCTGAAGTCGATCTCCAAGGGTTATGCCTCCTTCGACTACACACTCACCGAACACCGCGAGGGCAACCTCGTGAAGATGTCGATCCTCGTCAACGGCGAGCCGGTCGACGCGCTGTCGATGATGGTGCACCGGACAGCCGCCGAAAAACGCGGCCGCGACATGTGCGAGAAGCTCAAGGAGCTGATCCYGAAGCACATGTTCAAGATTCCGATCCAGGCCGCGATCGGCGGCAACGTGATTGCCCGCGAGACGATCTCGGCCCTGCGCAAGGACGTGACCGCGAAATGCTACGGTGGCGACGCCACCYGCAAGCGCAAGCTGCTCGACAAGCAGAAGGCCGGCAAGAAGCGCATGCGCCAGTTCGGCAAGGTGGAGATTCCGCAGGAAGCGTTTATTGCAGCGCTGAAGATGGGCGACGAGTAAGCGCCTCAGCTTTTTACCGGCCGAGCATAATCGGGGACACGGAACCGGCGGCGATAGACGCCGGGGCTTAGTCCTGTCATGCGCCTGAAGAGCCGGCGGAAGAAGGCGGGCTCCTCATAGCCGACCTGCCAGCTTATCTCATCGACCGGAGCATCCGTGCGCTCCAGTCGCCGCTTTGCGTCCTCCACGCGCAACCTCTGCACATAGGCGATTGGGCTGATGCCGGTCGCATGGGTAAAACGGCGCTTGAACGTTCGCTCTGTCAGGCCAGCGTGGCGAAACATCTCCTCGATGGGATTGGCGACCGAGAAATGGCTTGAAACCCATTCCTGTGCCAGCCGGATGGCAATATCGCCGTGATCCCTGCGCCCTTCGAAGACGATGTAGGGGGCAAGCCCATCCTGATGCCATTGCAGCGCAAAGAAGCGAGCGATCGCCTGCGCTGCCGAAGCGCCGGCATGGCGGGCGATCAGGTAGAGTACCAGATCATGCCAGGTCATCGAGGCGCCGGAGCTGATCAATTCCTCCCGCCTGCCGCAAACCACAAGCACGCGCTCGGGATGGACAGGCACCTGCGGAAAACTGGCCCGGAAGGCATCGGCATAACCGAGATGTACGGTCGCATCCATTCCATCGAAGAGCCCGGTTTCGGCGAGCAGAAAGAGCCCTGAGCAGGCCGAGCAGATGAGCGCACCGTGCGCATGCATGGCGCGGACCCATTCGACAAGTTCCGCATGGCGACCTTTCTCCCAGCCATCCGATGGCAGCAATATAGAGGGAACGATGATGATGTCCGTATGCTCAAGCGATGAAATGCTGCGCTGAACGGTGATGGGCACGCGGCTGGCAAGCTCGAGCGGCGCTGCGGACACGCCGACGATTTCGACTCTGAAGGGCGGACCGCGGGGGATGATTTCGCCTGCTGCCGGCAAGACTGCGAAGGCATTCATGACATCGAAGATGCCACTCAGCGTCGAGACGACCGCCTCGGGAATGGCCACGAGGCTGACATGAAGCGGTTCGGATGCTGCAGGATCGACACCGGATTGCATCTCATCCCCCGGAAGAAAGCGGCTCCGTCACTTGTCCCTATTGCCTACACCGCCGCAAGGATTGGCGCAAATGGCCCGCTTCTGGTCCATACCGCTCTGCCGCTCGGCTCCACCACCTGTCATTCAATTCGCATTCCGAATGTTTCGACAGGAGAAGACAATGGACCAGATAAGAAGCAGGACAATCGATGCGGCCAAGCTCGACCTCATCGTTTCACGGGCAATCGGCGATCTCTCTGCCGGCTATGGCGGGGTGATGGTCAGTATCGGGCACCGGCTCGGCCTTTATAAGGCGATGGCGGAAGCGGGTCCGGTCAGCTCGCATCAGCTTGCCGCCCGCACCGGATGCGCGGAACGCTATATCCGCGAATGGCTGGGTTCGCAGGTTGCCGGTGGCTATGTGATCTACGATGTCGCCGGCCACAGCTACGAATTGCCGGCGGAAAACGCAATGGTGCTAGCGCAGGACGACAGCCCGGTCTTCATGGCGGCAGCCTGGGCGATCCCGGCTTCGATGTGGGCGGATGAGGACAAGGCGCTCGAAGCCTTTCGCACGGGGGCCGGCATTCCCTGGGGCGACCATGACGGACGGCTCTATTGCGGTGTCGCCTCGCTTTACCGCAATGCCTACAAGGCAAGCCTCATCTCCGAATGGCTGCCGGCGCTCGATGGCGTGGTCGAAAAGCTGAAGGCCGGCGCGCTGGTCGCCGATGTCGGCTGCGGCCACGGACATTCAACGGCCCTGATGGCGGCGGCCTTTCCGGCCTCACATTTCCGTGGATTCGATTCGCACGCGGAATCGCTGGACGAAGCTCGACAGGTCGTAGCGAAGGTGGGTGGGACAGAGAATGTCGTATTCGAGACGGCGCGAGCGGATGCCTATCCGGACTCCGGCTATGATCTCATCTGCCTCTTCGACTGCCTGCACGACATGGGCAATCCGCTGGCTGTCGCTGATCACGCAGCCAGAACCATTGCGGCCAATGGGACAGTGATGCTGGTCGAGCACTTTGCGAAAGACGGCGTCGGCGATAATATCTCGCCGGTCGCGCGCATGTATTATGCCGCCTCGACGACGATCTGCTGTGCCCATGCGATCTCGGATGGCGGCCATACGGTGCTTGGCGCACAGGCAGGCGAAAAACGACTGGCCGAGATTTTTCGCAAAGCAGGGTTCACACGGTTCCRTCGGGCAATGGCTACACCGTTCAACCTTGTTTTGGAGGCACGGCTCTGATCTTTGCGATCGATGCCGAAAACCTTGCTGGGCTGATAAATTCAGCCCAGCGGCAGGTTTCAAAGCCCGGCCACCCAGCGGTGCCATTCATCCTCGCTGCCCCGGAAGACATTGAGGTCGATACGGCCTTCGACGCCGTGCGAGAGGCCGGAGCCGGAATATTGCCAGAAGAGCCATTTGCGGTTCGGATAGACCTTCGAAGGATGTTCCGCGACCGCACGCAGCCAGAAGTGATAGTTCTGGAAGGCGCCTTCGAGATTGTCCTCGTAGAAATCCGGGGCGGTATAAATAATGGGACGCTTGCCGTAGTGGCGCTCGATCTTCTCCATGAAGACCTGCATCTTTTCCAGCACGCGGGCGCGGGAAAGCTTCACCTTGCAGCTCGATTCGCCGTTCCATTCCACATCAATGACCGGCGGCAATGCATCCGGATCACGCGGGACGTTGCGGATGAACCAGTCGGCCTGCTCGCCGGCTGTGCGGCACCAATAGAAGAAGTGATAGGCGCCGCGCTTGATGCCGGCTTCCTTGGCTCGCCGCCAATTAGTCTTGAACATCGGGTCCAGGTGGTCGCCGCCATCGGTCGCTTTGATGAAGGCGAAGTTCGCGCCGCGGGTCCGCAGCGTTTCCCAGTCAATATCTCCCTGCCAGCGTGAGACGTCGACGCCGTGGACGGCGAGCTTGCGTGGCGAGATCTTGCCGAAATTGATCGGCTTGGCATCGCGGAAACCGTAGCCATAGACGCGCGAGCGGCCGCGGGTCGGCTGCTGGATCGCAGGAGCTGCCGCCATCGCGAATTCGACCGGGCGCTCAACGGGGACAGGCATTCCAGGCTGCGAAAGAGCTGAAGGCGTCACCGCCGAAAAGGCACGCGATTCCGGCGCCGACGCATCCCAGGCAAGGCTTTCCTGCGGGGTGGCCTCGTCCGGTTCGACCGCTGCGACCGTGGCCTGCGGTACGTGAGCCGGCGGCGGCGTGACGGAGGAGGTCATTTCCTTCGAAGGCTTCGGCGTGACGCCGGCGACGAGACTTTCCGGACCGGAAGCCGACGAGCAGCCAGCCAGAGCGAGGCAGGCAAGAAGGATTGCTGGGACAGCCGTGGAACGCATGAGCACCGTTACGCAAAACAACAACTGGGGGGTGCCTCAGCTATTCCGTGAGAACACCAATCCAGCATGACTAATAGAAAATTATCAAAAAAGACTGAATCCGATCTTTCCGCCCGGCGATTTGATAGCAGACGGATTGCGAGGCCCCTTACGAGCCTCTAGATCCCTTGAATAAAAGGAGCCTCCCATGACCGAGAAAGCCCGCGTGACCATCCTCTACTGCACCCAATGCAACTGGCTGCTGCGCGCCGGCTGGATGGCGCAGGAGCTGCTGCAGACTTTTACGGACAGTCTTGGCGAGGTAGCGCTCATTCCCGGCACCGGTGGCAATTTCGAAATCCGAGTCAATGGCGATCTGACCTGGGAGCGCAAACGTGATGGCGGCTTTCCGGGCCCGAAGGAACTCAAGCAGCGGGTGCGCGACATTATCGAGCCCGATCGCGATCTCAGCCACACAGACCGGGCTTCGCTGGAGAGCTGAGGCTCAGCGATAGGGCGAGCGGCAGGTTTTGTAGATACCTTCGTACGTCACGAAGCGATCCGTGCGCGGATTGTAGGACCGGTATTCGTTCCGGCACCATTCCACATGGCGACTGCTGTCTTTCGCCGAAGGCTGCACCCGTTGCACCGGTGGCGGGTCATAGGTCAACCGTGGCGGCAAAGTGCCGGGCGGCTGATAATATTTCGGACCGGCAGCATTCGGCGGGCGGTAATTCGGCTGGACATAGGCCGGGCGATGCCACTGCTGCGGACCGAAGCCGAAGCAACCGCGATAATCACAAATCGTCGATTGTGTATTGATAGGCCCAAGCGACGGCGAAGCGGCGTTGGCCTCAGCCAGCGGCACCGCCATAAGCAGGCCTGCGAGAAAAGCGTGGCGAAGGTCGAACATGGTGCATTCCTTTGCGGATATCCCCTAATATAGTGCGAATAGCAGGCCGTGCCATCCACTGACCCGCCGGGTGCGACAACGGCTTCATGAAGCTTTTTCACAGACTGTCAGGAAAACTTCAAAAACCCTGTTGACAGCAAAGAGCCACCCCCGTACATGGCTCTCCGTCGCCCAGATGGCGGAATTGGTAGACGCGCCAGCTTCAGGTGCTGGTACCCGAAAGGGTGTGGAGGTTCGAGTCCTCTTCTGGGCACCATTCCCATTGATCTCCAACGAGATCAAACAGATACAGGTTCTCCCTGTTATCTCGCTCACCGCAGCGTGTGTTAAGTTTCATCATTGTATTCGGAATGGCGGCCAACCCAACGTCATCGGGATTCCGTTTGCGGAAACCGTAGATTGATGCTGAAAGCTCCGCGGCAGTTGCGCTGCCGTTGTCGCGCGTTCGCTCGTTTTTMTCACCAAGGCCCATGGTTGTCGCAGCCTTTGGCCCAACTCAACATTGCGACAGCGAGCGCACTTATTTTTCGCACTTTTTATTCACCGGCATATTCGAATTTGCACAGTAGCATCGCCACATAAATGCCAATATGCCGCATTTCGATGCGTGTATGCGGATCCAGGTCTACATCATCACTTTTCTGCTCAGCGCCATCATGTGGGGCGTGACCTTCGATGCTGCGCGCAACGCTTATCGTGCCGCGCATACGGCTGGCTTGATGCCCAATCTGCATATTCAGCATAAGATCGATCGGATTCTTTGAGCGCCTCGCTCCCTTCAGACGCTTTTCTCACCCCTCAAAAATCATAGTCCCGCCGCGCCGACGTATGGCGTTGCGAAACAGCAAATAATTCCAAGAGACTACCGGCAAATTATGCAGCCGAGCGGCAGAAACCGCTCGGCTGTTGGCCATTTTCGCGCTGGCTAAGGCAAGCCTCGCACAAGAACGAAATCGGATACCGGCATCACGATGAAGATACTGCCGTTACGCTCCGTGGAGATCGTTGCCCGCATGCCGGACATGTTCGCCAGGCGCACGCCGGCCGCAATGAATATTATCAGACACTTTGGAGTTCGCTTGGGATGAAAGTCGTAATTCTGGCAGGTGGTCTGGGTTCGCGCCTCGCCGAAGAGACCAGTGTGCGGCCTAAGCCTCTGGTCGAAATCGGCGAAAAACCGATCCTCTGGCACATCATGAACATCTACGCCCATCACGGCCTGAATGATTTCATCATCTGCGCCGGCTACAAGGGCTATATGCTCAAGGAATATTTCGTAAACCTGTTCCTGCATCACAGCGACATCACCGTCGACCTCGCCACCAACGCGATCGAATACCACAAGGGCTCGAAGCCCAGCTGGAAGGTGACCATTGTCGATACCGGCATGAACTCCATGACGGGCGGCCGTATCCGGCGTATCCGGGATCATCTGGATCCGGACGAGCCCTTTTGCCTGACCTATGGCGACGGCGTTGCCGATATCGACATCAGTTCGGAGATCGCCTTCCACCGCAGCCATGGGCTGAAGGCAACGATGTGCGCGGTAACGCCCCCGGGCCGCTTCGGGGCGACGAATATCGAGAATGATGTCGTGACCGCCTTCATCGAAAAGCCGAAGGGCGACGGTCAGCGTATCAACGGCGGCTTCTTCGTGCTGGATCCTTCGGTCATCGACCTTATCGAAGGCGACGATACGATCTGGGAAGCCGGTCCGTTGCAGTGGCTGACATCCAACAAGCAACTGGCGGCCTTCCGTCACGACGGCTTCTGGCAGCCGATGGATACGTTGCGCGAACGCAATCAGCTCGAAGAGCTCTGGAGCTCCGGAAAGGCGCCGTGGAAGATATGGGCCTGACGGACTTCTGGAATGGCAGGCGTGTGTTCCTGACGGGACATACAGGGTTCAAAGGATCCTGGCTTTCGCTGTGGCTGGAAAAGCTCGGCGCGGAAGTGGCGGCGGTCTCGCTCGAACCCGAGACCAGTCCCTCTCTCTATGCGCGGCTTTCGCCCTGGAACGGGCAAGGCCACCACATCGCCGACATCCGCGACGCAACGGCGTTCAAGCAGCGCCTCGTCGATTTCGAGCCCGAAATCGTCATCCACATGGCAGCACAGGCGCTGGTCCGGCGCTCCTATGAAAATCCGGGCGAGACCTTCGCAACCAATGTGATGGGAACAGCAAACGTCCTTGACGCGGTCCGCGAGACTGCCTCCGTCAGGACGGTTCTCGTCGTCACCTCCGACAAGKTCTATGCCAACAATGGCAGCGGCATTCCCTTTATCGAAAGCGATACGCTCGGCGGCAAGGACCCCTACTCCAATTCCAAGGCCTGCACCGAACTCGTCGTCCAGAGTTACCGCGACAGCTTCTTCAAGGGGCGCGACATCAGCGTTGCTACCGTGCGCGCCGGCAATGTCATTGGCGGCGGCGACTGGTCCAAAGATCGGTTGATCCCGGATTTCATCCGCGCTTTTGAAAGCAACCAGCCGATCCTGCTTCGGTATCCCGAGGCCATCCGTCCCTGGCAGCATGTGCTGGAACCGCTTGGCGGTTATCTCGCCTTCGCCGAAGAGCTGACGCTTTCGGATGAAAAGGAGCTGCCCGAGGCGCTCAATTTCGGCCCCGATCCGCAGAGTTTCGCAACCGTCTGTGAACTCGCCGATGCACTTGGCCTCGCCCATGGTGTCAACGACGTCTGGGCGCAGGCACCCGGAACGCATCTGCCGGAGGCGCCTGCCCTCACGTTGAGCTCGGACCTGGCATTTTCCGCCATCGGCTGGCGCCCGCGCCTGAGCCTTCAGCAGACAATCGACTGGACCGCCGCCTGGTACAAGGCCAACCGCGAAGGGGCCGACATGCGCGCCTTCTCGCTCGGCCAGATCGCGGCCTATGAGGAAGCAATATCATGACAGCGCATAATTGCCGGTTCTGCGGCGCTCCCTTGCAGCACCGTTTCGTCGATCTCGGCTCGACGCCACTCGCCAACGCCTATCTGACGGAAGAGCAGCTCAAGCAGCCGGAGCCGTCCTATCCGCTGCGCGCCTTCGTCTGCTCCGATTGCTGGCTGGTGCAGGCCGACGCCTTCGTGCCGCCTGAAGACATTTTCAGTCACTACGCCTATTTCTCCTCCTACAGCGACAGCTGGGTGGAGCACGCCCGCCAGTTCACCATCATGGCCCGCAAGCGCTTCGGCCTCGGCGAGAAGTCCCAGGTTATCGAGGTAGCGAGCAATGACGGCTATCTGCTGAAGCATTTCGTCGAGGCCGGCGTGCCGGTGCTCGGCATCGAGCCGGCCGAAAACGTGGCCGAAGTGGCTCGGCAGATCGGCGTGCCCACGGAAGCGCGCTTCTTCGGCAAGGAAACGGCGGCCGATCTCGTCTCCCGCGGCCTGGCCGCCGACATCGTCATCGGCAACAACGTGCTGGCCCACGTCCCGGACATCAACGACTTCGTCGGCGGGCTCTCAGGCGTRCTGAAGCACGATGGCGTCGTCAGCGTCGAATTCCCGCATCTGCTGCGGCTGATCGAAAATATCCAGTTCGACACGGTCTACCACGAGCATTTCTATTACCTGTCGCTGCTGGCAGTCGAAAAGGTCTTCGCGGCGCACGGCCTGAAAGTGTTCGACGTGGAAGAACTGCCGACACATGGCGGCAGCCTGCGCGTGCTTGCCTGCAGGACGGCCTCTACTGCTCATCCGACCGGCCCCGGCGTCGCCAAGGTGCGCGCCGACGAGGCGGCTGCGGGCTTCGACGAGGTCGAAACCTACGAGGCGTTCCAGAGCCGCGTGGCACCGATCAAGGACGGGTTGCTCGCCTTCCTCGCGGAAGCGAAGCGCGACGGCAAGAAGGTCGCTGCCTATGGCGCCGCCGCCAAGGGCAATACGCTTCTGAATTTCTGCGGCGTCGGCACCGACCTCATCGACTACGTGGTCGACCGCAATCCGCACAAGCAGGGCCACTTCCTGCCGGGCAGCAAGCTGCCGATCTACGCGCCGGAAAAGATGGACGAGACGCGGCCGGACTACATTCTGATCCTGCCATGGAACATCAAGAACGAAGTCGTGGCGGCCAACAGCAGGGTCGGGGGCTGGGGCGGACGCTTCGCCGTCGCCGTGCCGGAACTGACGGTGATCGGATGAAATTCGTTCCGACCGCGGTTTCGGGTGCTTTTGTCGTAGAGGTCGACGCGCGTTCCGACGACCGCGGACTGTTTGCGCGGACTTTCGACGCCAAGAGCTTTGCCGACCACGGTCTCGTGCCTGTTTATCCGCAGTGCAACGTGTCGCAGAACCACAAGCGCGGTACCTTGCGTGGCATGCACTACCAGGCCGAGCCACGGCCGGAGATCAAGCTGGTGCGCGCCACGCGCGGCAAGGTGTTCGACGTGGCGCTCGATCTGAGGCGAGATTCGCCGACTTATCTGAAATGGGCCGCCGTTGAGCTCGATGCGGCCAGCCACAATGCCTTCTACATACCCGCCGGATGTGCACACGGCTTCCTGACGCTCGAAGACGACTGCGAGCTCTTCTACCAGATGTCGGAAGTCTACGTGCCGGAGCTTGCGCGCGGCGTCCGCTGGGACGATCCCGCCTTTTCCATCGCCTGGCCATTTATGCCGAGCGTCATCAGCGAGCGCGACGCCGCGCTTGAAAGCTACAGCCAGGAGACGAGCCTTTGAGCGGCATCAAACTCAGCATCTGCATTCCGACCTACAATCGCGAACCTTATCTCAGAAACGCGTTGGAGCATTGCGAGAGCTACAAGTTCAGCTTCCCCTACGAGATCGTCATTTCCGACAATGCTTCGACGGACAACACGACCCAGGTTGTCGAGGAGTTCATCGCCAAGGGACTGCCGATCCATTATCACCGCCKCGCCGTCAACGGCGGCTCGGGACCGAATCTTGCCTGCGCCTTCCATCACGCGGTCGGCGAATATTCGATCTACCTTGCCGATGACGATTTTCTGGTGCCTGCCGGCGTCGAGGCAGCAATGGCCTATCTGGACGCCAATCCCGATGTCGTCGCCTGCCACGCACCCTGGTATTTCTACGACGAAGTGCAGGACAAGGACGTCTCGAAGTTCTACGAGATCGCCGAGAACACGAAGTTCGCACGGCAGAATTTCGTGGAACTCTTCCAGTTCATCTACAACGGGCACATCTTCCCCGAGATCGGCATTTACCGCTCGTCCGCCCTGCGCTCCGCCTGGGTGCCGCGCGATTTCTGCTTCTGGGCCTTCGCCTATCTGGCGCATTTCGTCGATCAGGGTGCTGTCACATTTCTTAAAGAGCCCTTCTATCGCTCGGTGACGGTTTCCAAGATCGCGCCGACGCGCCAGCAGGCCGGCAATGACGACGTGATGACCGCCTGGGACAAGTATCGCGGTGGCCTCGAATATTTCCTCTATATCGCCGCCAAGCGTGGCAAGCTGAATACCAGCCGCGAGGCGCGCGCCATCTATGACGAGATGTGCAAGATCTTCACGCTGAACCGCATGTCGGTTGCCGTCCGTTTCTGGGTGGCTCGCAAGGACTTCATCAAGGCCTACGAGCTCTATACCCGCATGGCGCTCGGCGGGCTCGGCGAGCATCCGGAAGTGGCCCAGCTTCGTCACAACTTCCCGATGGCGGTGGCGATCCAGACGCTCGCCTATCAGGTCAACTCGACCGCCGGCATCAACAGGCTCATCCTCAGCGGCATGGCCGATCCGAAATCGATCGGCGAAATGCTGCGTGACATCGGTTTGTTGCCCGAGATCGAGATCGTCGCCGACCCGCAGACGCATGATCCGGCGCTTCTGGAGAAGACGGCGATCTTTGCCGCCGACATGCCGAGGCGCGAGAACTTCCTGAAGCTCGGCTACAAGCCGAACCTCATCTTCATCGAAACCGACCTGACGCAGCACGTGCTCGTCTGATGCCTGAAGTTGCGTCCGACGCTGCAAAGCCTCGCGCCAGTTTCACCCCCTAGTTTTTACAGAGTTCAATGTGCCCCGATTGCGTGAGTCTCAGCCCCATCACAAAAGAATTAAGGCATGACAAACAGGATATTCTACACCAAACCGTCCATCACCGAGCTTGAGACGAGCTATGCAGCCGATGCTGCGGCGAACGGCTGGGGTGCCCGCTGCTACGACTATATCATCCGCTTCGAGAAGGAATTTGCTGCCTATCTCGGCACCAGCCACGCGATTGCGACGTCGAGCTGCACCGGCGCGATGCATATGGGGCTTGCCGCGCTCGGCATCGGCGCCGGCGATGAGGTGATCCTCGCCGACACGAACTGGATCGCAACCGTTGCGCCGATCAAGCATCTGGGCGCTGAGCCCGTTTTCGTCGACGTGCTGCCCGATACCTGGTGCATCGACCCCGCGGAGGTCGAGCGCCAGATTACGCCGCGCACGCGCGCCATCATCGCCACCCATATCTATGGCAATCTCTGCGACATGGACGCGTTGCTCGACATCAGCCGCCGCACCGGCATCCCCGTCATCGAAGACGCAGCCGAGGCGATCGGTTCCGTCTGGCACGGCCGTCGCGCCGGCTCCATGGGCATTTTCGGCACCTTCTCCTTCCACGGCACAAAGACGCTGACGACGGGCGAAGGCGGCATGTTCGTGACCAGCGACACCGATCTCCATGAAAAGGTACTGACGCTCAGCAACCACGGCCGTGCCCGCAGCCAGAAGAAACAGTTCTGGCCGGATGCAGTCGGCTTCAAATACAAGATGTCGAACATCCAGGCGGCAATCGGCTGCGCCCAGCTGGAGCGCATCGAGGAGCTCGTCTCCCGCAAGCGAGAGATCCTGGCAGCCTATATGGTGCGCCTCTCCACACTGAACGGCATCAGCATGAACCCTGAATATACCGGCACGATCAATGGCGCCTGGATGCCGACGGCCGTCTTCCACCCTGCTACCGGCATCACGCGCGAAGTGCTGCAGCAGGCCTTCGAAGCCGCAAGTATCGATGCGCGCGTCTTCTTCCACCCGCTTTCCAGCCTTTCGATGTTCGGAAAAAAGCCGGCCAACATCAACGCCTGGAGCATTCCGGAGCGAGCGATCAATCTGCCGAGCTACCACGATATGAGCKAGGCCGATATCGACCGCGTGGCAGAAACGCTGATCTCGGTCGTCCGCAGCCATCAGGACAACAGCGCCGTTCACCTCCGTCAGTCGGCCTGAGCGCAGAATATACAGAAGGTTTCAGAGACTTATGACCACCAAGGACGATCGCCTCGAATTCGAAGCCCGCAAGCGCGAAATGTCGCTTGCGCTCGGCAATGACGAAGATGCCTTCCAGCAGTCGCTGAATACGCTGCTGACGCTCGACAAGTATGACTATGCCTATCTCTGGTCCTGGATGGGCGTGCCGATCATTCAGATGCCGGCCGACGTGATTGCCACCCAGGAAGTGGTCTGGAACACCAAACCCGACGTCATCATCGAAACGGGTGTAGCGCGCGGCGGCTCGATGATCTTCATGGCCTCGCTGCTGAAGGTCATCGGCAAGGGCAAGGTGATCGGCGTCGACATCGATATCCGCGCCCACAACCGCGATTCCATCGAAAACCACCCGCTCTCGCCGCTGATCACACTCATCGAGGGCCCTTCGACGACAGCGGAGACGCTTGCCAAGGTCAAAGCGGAAATTCCGGCCGGCGCTTCGGTCATGGTCGTGCTCGACAGCGATCACAGCCGCGACCACGTTCTCGACGAACTGCGCTGCTACGGCCCGCTAGTTACCGAGGGCCAGTATATCGTCGTTGCCGATACTCTGCTCGGCTATGGAAAAGATACGGCGCTGACGCCGAACAGACGCTCGAAAATCTGGCATCCGGGTGATGAGCCCTATACGGCGCTCAACATGTATCTCGAGGAGACCGATCGTTTCGAGACCGACGAAGCCCTGAACGGCAAGCTGGTACTGTCCAGCTCGCCGGGAGGATATCTCAAGTGCGTCGGCAAATGACGGAGCGCCACCGCCGTGTGGCTGGTGGCATGACGCGCGACGTGATGCGACCTGAGCCGCGACTGGAGAACGTGTAACATGACTGCCGTCGTCATTACGCAACCGATGCTGTTTCCCTGGCCGGGCTTCTTCGAACAGCTCATGATCGCCGACAGCTATGTCTATCTCGACGATACGCAGTTTTCGAAAGGCAGCTTCACCAACCGCATCCAGCTTCTGCGCGGCAACGATCGCTGCTGGATGACGATCCCGCTTGCCGGCAAAGGCAGCTTCCAGAAGATCTCCGAGCTCGCAGCGGCAGGCGAGGACTGGAAGGCGAGCCATCGCGCGCTGCTGCGTCAGTCGCTGCTTGGCGCACCCTTCATCGACGATGCTCTTTCGATCTTCGACAGCGTCTACAGCCATTCCTCCCTGCCGGAGCTGCTGATCGCCAGCATCGAGGAGCCAGCCCGGTATCTCGGCATCGGTGCGAACCGGACGGTCGAAAGAACCAGCAATATGGGCGTCGAGGGCACTTCCTGGCAGCGCGTGCTCGACATCGTTCTAAAGGCCGGCGGCACCCGCTATCTCACGGGCCATGGCGCGGCGAATTATATGGATCACAAGGCCTTTGAACGAGCCGGCGTGCAGGTGGACTACATGGACTACAGCCGCACCCCCTGGCCGCAGCCCGGAGGCTCGTTCACCCCTTATGTTTCAGTACTCGATCTCATCGCCCGAAGGGGTCCGGAGGCACGTCACTGTCTCATCCCGACCACCGTGGCGTGGCAAGACTTCCTGAAGGAGGAAACGGTAACATCATGACCGACGCAATCCCAACGTTCAAAGACAACCTGCGCGCTGAATTCGACAGCAAAGGCTATCTCGTCATCCGCGGTTTCTACGATCCGGCGACCGATATCGCGCCTATCCAGGAAGGTATCCGCAAGATCATCGAAGCCCTCTGCAGGAAGTACGGCGTCGATGCTCCGACCGGAACCACGCTCGAGGCCATGACGATCGCCTATCCGAAGCTGATCGCGCAGAACCGTTCGTGGGGCGGCGAAGTCTATGATGCGGTGAAGCAGATTCCGGCCTTCATGCAGCTCGTCACCAAGGCGAAGAATACGGCGGTCTTCGAAAAATTGCGGCCCGATTCCGTTCCCGGCATCGCTGCCGGCGGTTACGGCATCCGCATCGACAACCCCGGCGAAGAGAAATTCCGCGCGCAATGGCATCAGGAATTTCCGGGCCAGCTGCGAAGCCTCGACGGTATTGTCTTCTGGACGCCGCTGTTGCCGGTAACGGTGGACATGGGTCCGGTACAGATCGCCGAAGGTTCCCATGCCGAGGGGCTGATCCCCGTCTATCGCGATGACGCGGGCCTCGGAAAGACCGGCGCCTACGCGCTTTTCATGGACCGGGTCGACGAACGGCTGGCAAAATATGACGTCGTCGCACCGCTCCCCGAACCGGGCGACCTCATTCTGATGGACTTCCTGACGATGCATCAGGGTGGCCATAACGTTTCGAAGACGCCGCGGTGGAGCATTCAGTTCCGGTATTTCAATTTTGCCGAACCGCTCGGCGTTCGCATCGGCTGGTGCGGTTCTTTCGCCGCTGGCGTCGATTTCAGCAAAATCCTGCCGGAACTGGTGACCGATGGGGAGAACACCATATGACAGCGTGCCGCGTCTGCGGGTCGCATATCGCCGAAGCCTCGTACGAGGCTTCGGCGCCGGCGCTCACAACGACCATGGCGTTCGTCGATATTCCGACGCTCGCCTTCGTTTGCGATGAATGCGGGCATGCGCAATCCGGCGATCTGCCCGATATCGAGGCCTTCTACGATACGTCCTACCAGATATCGATGGCGTCGGACGATCACGACCAGATTTTCGCGATCGGCGCAGACAATCAGCCGATCTACCGCACCGACCATCAGGCAGCGGTGAGCCTGCGCCTGCTCGACCTGCCGCAGGGCGCCGAGATCCTCGACTACGGCGCGGCGAAATCGACGACCTTGCGCAAGATGCACAAGGCAAGACCGGATCTTCGGCCGCACGTCTTCGACGTCAGCGCCGACTACAAGTCTGCATGGCAGGGATGGGTCGCGCCGGAAAATCAAGCATCCTATACGATACCGGCCGAATGGGCCGGTCGCTTCCAGGCGATTATGAGCCATTTCGTCATCGAACATGTGCCCGAGCCGGTCGTCTTTCTGAAGGCCCTGCATGATCTCCTCGCCCCCGAAGGGCGTCTTCTCCTGTCCATGCCCGACGTCGCTGCCAACCCCGGCGACATGGCGGTTGCCGATCACCTCAACCATTTCAGCATCCCATCATTGAAGCGGGCCTTCAGCCTGGCCGGCTTCCGTGTCGATACGATCGACACGGAGGTTTTTCCGGGCGCATTCTTCGTCATTGCGAAACGTGCAGACGATTCTGTTCGCCTGAACGTGGACAGAGCCGAGATCGCCACGGCAACAGAAAAAGCCAGGGAGATTTGTTCTTTCTGGAAGCAAGCTGCCATCCGGCTCGACGAGGCAGCGACGGAATTTGCCGGTCGCCGCGCAGCAATTTACGGCTCCGGCTTTTATGGAAGCTGGATCTGCAGCCGGGTGGAAAGCGATGTCGATCTCAGCGTCTTCCTCGATCAGAATCCCAACCTGCAGGGTACCAGCCATTTCGGAAAGCCGGTTATTGCGCCCGCAGCCCTCGCAGACGAGGTCGACGTGGTTTTTGTCGGACTCAATCCCCTCAAGGCAAGGGCAGCCATTGCGCAGCAGCCCAGTCTGCATCGCCCCGGACTGAGCCTCGTCTGGATCGACAGCTAGAATGCACAGCTACCAGCAAGCCTGATGCCTTATCAAAAGGCCATGAGCCGAACGATCGTCGCCAACTGCGGAACCGGAAGGACCATATCGGTACATTCGGGAACCATCGACTCGAAGGAATTTGTATAATGACAGCAGCAGCCATAAACCTCGATGCGGTAACCTCAGAATATCGCCCGAACGGTGCAACGGCGATCGAGAACGATCTCATCCTCAACTGGTACCCCGAGCGGATCATCAATCGCTTCGGCCATTGCGGTTCGCTGCTGGAACTGGGCATCGGCCATGGATATACGCCAAGCATCTTCAACGCCGCCTGCGACCGCCACGTCATCATCGAAGGTTCGCAGGTCGTCATCGATCTCTTCAACGAGAAGAGCCCTGACTTCTCCGGTGAGGTCGTCTTCTCCTACTTCGAGGACTTCGATACGGAAGAACGCTTCGACGTTATCGTCATGGGCTTTGTTCTCGAACATGTCGAAGATCCGGGCCTGGTTCTTGATCGGTTCAGAAAGTTCCTGAAGCCGGGCGGCAAGCTCTTTGCAGCAGTTCCGAACGCAAAATCGATGAACCGTAGGCTCGGAGTCGAACTCGGCAAGATCGACRACATCTACAGCCTGAATGCGAACGATCTGGCACTTGGGCACCGTCGGCAATATTGCCGCGATACGTTCCAGCAAGAGCTGGAACGTCACGGATATTCGATGACCTACCAGGAAGGGATCTATCTCAAGCCGCTTCCGCTCGGAGTTCTAAAGACGCTGCCGGATTTCCAGGAGAATCTCGAAGCCATGCTGCGCGTCGGTATTGAATTTCCCGATCTTTGTGTTGCTTTGTTGATGGAAGCCGAAGCGGCATGACGACAGCCCTCGTCATCGGTCCTCGGTCGATGCTGGGAAGCCAGATTATCGAGCGGCTGCGGGCGCTCGATATCAAGACATTGACAGCGGGACGATCGACAGCGGACGATATCTTCCTTGATCTCGGCGTCTCCGCTGGCAACGTGTCGGAAGGACTCTCCGCCGATATCGTCTTTCATTCCGCGGCGAGTTTTGCAGACGACGGTGACAAGGGGCGCAGGCAGAATTTCGACGTCAATACTGCCAGCGCTGTTGATGTCGCTCAGCTGGTCAAGGAACTCGGCGCCAGCGTTCTTGTTTATGCAGGCTCAGCCTCTTCCGACGAGACCTTGGATCCAGGCAATTTTACATCCTATGGTCTGACCAAGGGTCTCGCGGAACAAGTCCTTGCCTGGGCGGCGCAAAAACATGGGTTTCGGTATTGCAGCCTGCGTTTTCCGCAGATCTACGACACAGAGGGACGCTGCTGCAGCCACCAGGCTTGGTTCGGTCGGATCATCGCCTACGCCTCGCGCGGGCAAAATATCCGCATGCCCCACTCGCTCGGTATCCGAAACTTCCTTCACGTCAGGGATGCCGCCGATCTGATGATCCGCGCCGCTCATACAGAGGTTAGGGGCATATTGAATATCTCCCATCCGGAAGCGATGACCTCAGATGAAATCGCCGCGGTCGCCTACGACACGTTCGGTCTGGGCGGCAATGTCATCGACGCGCCGGAAAAAGCGCCGTTCCGTAAGATAAACTTTCCCGATGGAGCACAGGCTTTCAGCCAGCTGAACTTGTTGCCCTCGATCACGATGAAAGACGGCATTGAGATGATACGGAATGCGGGGACCGCGAAAGCCTTCGGCCCCATGGATCTAGTGTGACGGCAGCAGGCATGAAGACAACTCCCATCACCGTCGTCGTGACTGCGGTCGGCGCCATCATCGGGCAAGGAATTGCCAGCTCCCTCCGGAAATCCGGGCTCTCTGTCCGGGTCATCGGCGTCGATCGGGATGCGCACGGTATCGGTCGCTACTGGTGCGACGACTTCTTCGCCAAGCCGCCATGCAGCGAAGAAAGCCCCGACTATTTCGACTTCTGGAAAAATCTCCTGATCCGGGAAAACGTCGATCTGGTATTTCCAGGGCTGGAGTCGGACGTGCTGTTCTTCAACCGAAATCGGGCTCTTACCCAAGGGACAGACGCTCGAGTCATCCTGAACAATCCCGATCTGATCGAACTTGCGCAGGACAAATGGAATTTCGGCGAAGCGCTGCAACGCCTGGGCCTGCCGGCCATACCTGGTTGCCTTGCTGCAGACTGGCACGATGCGATCGATCGCCTTGGCGCGCCCCCTTTACTTTTGAAACCGCGGCGCGGAAACGGATCGCGCGGCATCGCCGTTCTTCGGGACGAGCATGACTTTGCCTATTKGAGCCGGAAAAGCACCGACGATTTTCTCATCCAGAAATTCATCGGCAGCGACGACACTGAATTTACCGTCGGCGCCTTCGGCTTCGGCGACGGCACCAGTCTGCCGCCGATCATCTTCCGTCGCAAGCTGTCCGTCGCCGGCAATACGCAATATGCCGAAGTCGTCGAGCATCCGGTGCTGGCCAAGGCGGTCGAGACGATCGCCGGTCTTTTCAAGCCATTGGGACCGACAAACTATCAATTCCGCATGGATGGCGAGATCCCTTATCTTCTCGAAATCAATCCTCGGTTCTCCAGCAGTACGTCCTTGCGCGCCGCCTTCGGCTACAACGAAGCCCTCATGGCCGTAGAGCTCTTTCTTTGGGCCAAGCGGCCCGCAGCACCGGAGGTCCGCCCGGGCCGCGGCTGGCGCTACTATGAAGATTATGTGGTGACATGATCGCGATCATTTCAGATATTCACGGTAACCTGCCGGCCCTCGAGGCCGTACTGGAGCGCATCGATGCGCTCGGCTGCCGCCGGATCATATCGCTCGGCGATGTCGTGGGTTACTACGCTCAGCCGGGCGAATGTATCGATCTGCTGCGTGCCCGCGGGATCGTCAATATTCTGGGAAACCACGACCACTACATCGTCAGCGGCGAGGGATGCCCGCGTTCGAAACTGGTTTCGGATATCACCGATTATCAGAGAACGATTATTTCGCCGGAGCAGGTCTCCTGGCTGGCGACTTCGAAGAGTTTCATTGCCGACGGTCCGATCCATTTCTACCACGGCGGCATGCGGGACCCTATCGACCAATATCTCTATCAGATCGGACCCGCTGATCTTCCGGACGACGCATCGATCCTCTTTGCGGGCCACACCCATGTCCAGGCTTTGCTGAAACTGGGCGGGAAGCGCTTCTGCAATCCGGGCGCTGTCGGACAACCGCGCGACGGCGACCCGCGTGCGGCCTTCGCCACGCTCGCTGGTGATGTCATCGATCTGCACCGGGTCGATTACGACATCGACCGGACGGCATTTCATATGCGGCAGACAGGTTTTCCGGCGAAATGCTACGAGAACCTCTATATCGGAGCCCAGATCGGTGGCCGGATCGACAAGATCTCGCTAGCGGCTGTCTGACGGCTGGATAGATAACTTCAGGTTAGGTCCGTCAGCAGTATCCGCTTCCGGCTTTTACCGCACCGGCTGATAATGGCCGCGCAGCGGCACGCGGCTGTCCATGGAAATCACACCGTCCCGCTCGCAGACATACATCAGGGTCGGCATGCCGCCGGAGCGGAAGATCTCGTCGTGGCGGCGGCGGATCTGCACGGTTTCGGTGTGGCAGGCGTAGGACTCTTCCACCTTCTTGTCCGGCTGGGCCTTCACGCCCGGAAGATCCTTGTAGGGGTAAAGCGGCTGCACGGCCTGCCTGCCGGAATTCTGCCAGTCGATGGCAAAGGCGGGCGCGGCCGAAGTGCCGGCAACAAGCGACAGCAGGAGAACGGCAACCAACCGCATGACAACCTCTTTCACGCATCTTCCGTTCGATGCCCACTTTCAGGATGTAGGAAGATTGGAGGCCGCCATCAAGCGGAAGCGCGGGTGGGCTTGCGGAAATAACCTCTGATGACGGGATGAGAGAAGAGGCCGGCGAGGATCGCAAAACCGGCACCGACAGCAAAGCCGGCGAGCAGGCCGCCGATGATGCCCGCGACGATGATGATTTTCTTGCTCGGTCCATCCGCCTTGACCGGAACTTCGGCAGGGGAGACGACGMGGATATTGCTCTGGTTGAGGTTCTGCTGTTCGCTGGTCTCACCGGAGCGTTTGAGCACTGCCTCGTAAAGTTCACGGGCGGCGGTCGCCTTGCGCTGCAGCTCGTTCAGCTGCACCTGCTTGTCCGACGTCGTAGCCTGAAGAGCCTTCTGGATCGCCAGTTCCTTGGCGATATCGTCTTCGGCCTTCTTGGCCTGTTCATAGTCGGCCCTTGCCGAGGTCGCGACCCGCTGCAACTCGTCCTTGATTTCCGCCCCAATACTGCCGAGCGAAGAGCGGGCGGCCTGAAGGCGCGGGTGGCGGGCACCCATCTGGCTCTGCAGGCTGCCGACAACGGCCGCCTGCGCGGAATATTGCTGGCGCAGGCTGACGAGCGGCGATGTGCCCGTGGCGCCATCCGCCTGGCTGCCGGCGACGACATCCTCGACCCGCAGATTTGCGGCGGCATCGGCGCGGGCCTTGGCCTGAATGGTCTTTTCCTGGGAGTTGACGAGCAGCGTATTCAAGGATGAAAGGCGCTGGTCGGAGATCAGATTGCCCTCGGTCGCCGCCATGTCGTTGTCTGCGCGGAAGGTCTCCACTGCCTGCTCCGCCTGTTGCACTTTCTGGCGCAGATCGTCGAGGCGGCCGTCGAGTGTCGACGACGTGGTCTCGTAGATGCCGGTCGATGCACTGCTTTCCTCCTGCATGAAGGAGGTGACGACCTGGTTTGCGAGCTTTGCCGACTTTTCCGGATCGTGGGTCGTCGCCGCAAGCGAGACGACGTAGGTGTTGTTCTCACGCGTTATCAGCAGAGCTTTCTGAAGGGCGCCGATAACGGCGGCGTCATCCGTCCTGCCGCCAGTGAATTCCGGGTCCTGATCGAGTTTCAGGGCGTTGGCTACGCGGCGCAGCACATTGCCTGAGGTCAGTATCTGGACCTGGCTGTCGATCAGCGTCGAAACCATTTCCGGCGACACGGTCGAATTCTGCGAACCGCTATCGGCAAGACCGATCTGGCGCGGATCGAAATAGAGGGCGGCAACTGCTGTGAATTTCTGTTGAATGCGGGGCGCGATTACCGCGCCGGCGGCAGCACCGAGCAAACAAAGGCAGGCAACGATCAGGCGCCTGCTCCAGACGGCGCCAACGGCGGATCTGATATCGAGAAGTGGTCCGGCAACGACTGACGCCCCTTCGGCTGGGGGTTCGGGCGTTTCTCTGACCGGGAGAATAGCGCGAGACGAAGGCGCGGGCGCCGGCTCGGAAGCGTGGCGTTCCGATACTACCGGACGAGCAGGGAGCGGCTCGGGTTCGGGCGGCGGCGGCGGAACGAAATCGGTCGGCCGGATGATCGGGCTGCGCGCACGGGTTCCTTCAGGCGCAGGCTGAGACGACTCAAAACTGCGCCAGGCAGGCAGGCGGCTTACCCTGTTCCTGTCATACTGGTTCATACACACCGCATCCGCCCGGCGAGAAAGCGTGGCCGAGACAGAGCGACTTTAGAAATTCTTAGCTAACGGACCGTTAAGATACCGGCATCGAAGCCACGTGGCGACCTGCCGCGACCCACGAGGATGGCCCATGAGACGGAAAAGACTGCTGCAGAGGCTGCTGCTTGCCGCCGTCATGACCATTTCGTCTACCGTCCATGCGACGAGCGGGCCGCTCTGCTACTACGGCGTCAATCTTTCCGGCGGCGAGTATGGCGAGCGCGGCGGCGTCTACGGCACGAACTACACCTACCCGACGGAAGAAACGATAGGTTATTTTGCCAAGAAGGGCATGACGATCATCCGTCTGCCCTTCCGCTGGGAGCGCCTGCAGCCGACACTTGGCGCACGGCTTGACGATGACGAACTGCAGCGGCTGAAAGATACTGTGGCACTGGTTCGCAAGCACAAGATGAGCGTGCTGCTCGATCCGCACAATTTCGGCTATTACGACAAGGAACAGGTCGGCAAGCCGCCGGCGACGAATACGGCTTTTGCCGATTTCTGGGCGCGGCTTTCCGTCGAGTTTGCCAATCAGGATGGCGTGCTCTTCGGACTGATGAATGAGCCGCACGACATTCCCGCAACCGACTGGCTGAAAGCCGCCAATGCCGCAATCCGCAGCATTCGGGCGGTCGGCGCCCGCAATCTCATCCTCGTTCCGGGCACGGCCTGGAGCGGGGCGGCAAGCTGGGAAAGCGATGTGATCGGCGGCGCGAATGGAACCGTCATGCTCGGCGTGCGCGATCCGCTCGATTTTTATGCCTATGAATTCCACCAGTATCTCGATGTGGATTCTTCCGGAACGCACGATACATGCGAGGGTTCAAAGGCCGCGACCGATGCCGTCACCAATGTGACCGCCTGGCTGAAGAAGAACGKCAAGCGTGGCTTTCTCGGTGAATTCGGTGCTTCGGCGAATGCGGATTGCCTCGACGGGCTGAAGACGATGCTCACCACCGTGTCCGACAACAGCGACGTCTGGTTCGGCTTCTCCTATTGGGCAGCAGGCGAATGGTGGCCGGCGACAGAACCTTTCAACGTGCAGCCGCGCGATGCGCCGGAGCGTCCGCAGATGCGCCTTCTCGAGCAGATGGTGGAGAAACACGCCCCCGTCTGTGCCGCCGTCAAACCCGCGGGGAAGTGACATGACKGCAATCGGAGAAACCAGTGCGAGGTTTGAAAGGGCGGCCGGCGCGGCCAGCACCGCTTCACGTCTCGATTACCCGATCCTGATACTCGGGCTGCTTTCAGTCCTCTACAACGGCATCCTGGCTTTCATAAACCACAACATCATGCCGCTTTCGATGACTCATGTGGCTGCCAGCGAAGGCCTGATCATGGCAAGCGCGATCCTCTATATCCTGCACAAGGGCATTTACGAGGAGGATCTTCCGGCTTTCCTCTTCATGCTTTTCACGCTGATCGTGACGATCTATGTCAGCGTGCTCAACCGCATGGCCTTTATCGACCATTTCCGCAACGTGCTGATCATTTTCTGCTTCACCGGGCTTGGAGGCTGGTGCAACGAACGGACGCTGAAGCTGGTCTTCCGTGTGGCCTGCGCCATGGTGCTGCTTTTCCTKATCTTCGAGATCATCAGCGTGCCATTCTATGTCAGTATCGTGCATCCCTCGGACTATTTCGCCAATACGCGCGGACTGTTGCCGCTCAGCTACAATAAAACCGGCCTGTTTCAGAACGCACTCGGCTTCGAGGGTCGTTTCTCCTTCGGCCTTATCGACCATCGTTCCTCGTCGATCTTCCTCGAACAGGTGTCGCTTGCCAATTTCTGCGGCGTGATCGCGATCTACCTGATTTCGATGTGGGATCGGCTGACGAGGACTGACCGGKCGCTGGCTGTTGCGACAGCAGTCCTGATCCTGACGACCAACGACACGCGCACGATGCTGATCTTGTGCATCTGCTGTATCGGCGGCTATTTCGTCTTTCCGAAAATCCCCAAAGCCGTCAACCTGGCACTGATGCCGCTCATCGTTTGTGCCGGCTTCCTTGTCTACATGAAGGACCCCAACGCGATCGGCGACAATTTCACCGGGCGCATCAATCTGACGATGAAGAAACTGATGGATCTCGATCCGCTGGCGGTCCTCGGACTTTCGGTCGACAAGGTCGCCCAATTCGCCGATAGCGGCTATGTCTATCTCGTCTATGGCGCAACGGTCTTCGGCGTCATCGCCTTCTGGCTTTTCGTCTGCCTGTTCCCGGGGGGCACGAGCCCGGCCCAACGGCGCTGCGCCCATTCACTTTCTCTTTTCATTTTTCTGAATATGATGATCGGCGGGACGGCAATCTTCTMGATGAAGATCGMCGGCCTTCTCTGGCTTGTCGTCGGGTACATGCGTTTCCGCGACACGCCACGCATCCGGCAGGATCGTCCGGCAAATGTACTGAGTTGACGAAGCGGCCTGCCGAGGGGCAATCCGCGGAGCCTGTGGGAGCAAGACATCAGATGCTTGTCCAGCTGCAATATCTGCGCGCTATCGCGGCGCTTATGGTCGTCTATTTTCACGCGATCCTGCAGCTTGCCAAGGTCAATCCCGCCATCGACGCGACCTCGTTCATCTATGGCGAAACGGGTGTCGATATCTTCTTCGTGCTCAGCGGCTTCGTGATGTGGTTGACGACGAGCGGACGCGCCATGACGCCGGCCGACTTCGCCCGCAAACGCATCAAGCGGATCGTGCCGCTCTACTGGCTGGCGACGCTTTTCTCAGCGACCGTGGCGCTCATCGCCCCATCACTTCTGAAGTCGACCGCCTTCGACCTGCCGCATCTCATGGCATCGCTGCTCTTCCTGCCGTGGATCAACCCGGTCGATCCGACGATGATCGCGCCTGTTGTCGTTCCTGGCTKKACACTGAACTATGAGATGTTTTTCTATTTCGTCTTCGCCTTGCTGCTGCCGCTGCGCGAGGATTATCGACTGCCTGCCCTGTTCGGCGCCTTTCTAGCCATCCTGATCGTCTGCCATCTGCTGCCGGAAACGACGGCCACGACATTCTACGGCGAACCCATCATCCTGGAATTTCTGGCCGGTGCGGTGCTTGGCTGGCTCTATGGCCAGAAAATCCTGTTGCCGCAGCGCTGGGCATGGGTCCTGCTGGCCGTCGGCTTTGCCTTCCTGTTCATCAACGAGGATCTGGTGCGGGCCGAGAACCGCTATTACGGCTGGGGCATACCGGCGATCTTCATCGTCTACAGCGCTGTTTCCATCGACTTTTCGAAACTGCCAACTGTCGGCTGGCTGAACTATCTCGGTGATGCCTCCTACGCGATCTACATCACACACGCGTTCACGCTGGCGTTCCTGCGCATCATCGCCAATCATTTCCCCATCGGCGCGCTTCAGCAGCCCGTTTTCTTCGTGATCCTTTGCCTTGTGCTCTCTTCTGTTCTGGGAGCAGTTATTCATGAAATCACCACGCCGCGCCGAAAAGTCCGGGTTGCCAGCCGACCGGCCACCTGACTTCAACACATCAAAAGGCGAGGACGGGCTTTCCGACGGCGCAGGCAGAACGGAATCCTGCATAGCCTGTCATAAGCTTGCGGCCATGAAAGCAAATGCCGCAGGCGTGAAAGTTCGGCTTGCAGTTTATTGCAGAAATGAAAGCTTGCCGGCCTGTTCGCGGCCACGGCTTTGAACTAAGCACGGCCCGGCGCCGCAAAGAGGGAAGAGGACATGACGGACTATGTATTGACGGTAACCTGCAAGTCGACGCGCGGCGTCGTGGCGGCGATTTCCACCTATCTCGCCGAAAAGGGTTGCAACATCATCGATAGTTCGCAGTTCGACGACCTCGATACCGGCAAATTCTTCATGCGCGTCAGCTTCATTTCGGAAGAGGGTGTGTCGCTTGCCGAGATCCGCGAAGGCYTCAAACCGATCTACGAGAAGTTCGGCATGGACGCGGAAGTGCATGACGGGAGCGAGCGCCTGAAGGTGCTTCTGATGGTCTCCCGCTTCGGCCACTGTCTCAACGACCTGCTCTACCGCTGGAAGATCGGCGCGCTGCCGATCGACATCGTCGGCGTCGTCTCCAACCATTTCGAATACCAGAAGGTTGTGGTCAACCACGACATTCCCTTCCACCACATCAAGGTGACGAAGGAGAACAAGCCGCATGCCGAAGCCCAGATCCTCGACATCGTCGAGCAGACCGGTACCGAACTGATCGTGCTTGCCCGCTATATGCAGGTTCTCTCCGATGCCATGTGCAAGAAGATGTCAGGCCGCATCATCAACATCCACCACTCCTTCCTGCCGAGCTTCAAGGGTGCCAATCCCTACAAGCAAGCCTACGAGCGTGGCGTGAAGCTGATCGGCGCGACCGCGCATTATGTGACGGCCGATCTCGACGAAGGCCCGATCATCGAACAGGACACGGCGCGCATTACCCATGCGCAGAGCGCCGACGACTATGTCTCGATCGGCCGCGATGTCGAAAGCCAGGTGCTGGCGCGCGCCATCCATGCGCATATCCACCGCCGCGTCTTCCTCAACGGCAACCRCACCATTGTCTTCCCCGCCAGCCCGGGAAGCTATGCTTCCGAACGCATGGGTTGAGCCGGGCAACCGGMCTCCACCCAAATCCGGACGGCTGAAATCTTCCGTTGCCTGTCGGCAAGTGCTTGATTATCTTTTTTATTAGGTAGTCGAATCATGCTGCGGAGGGGTGCCATGACCGAGGAAGCGCTTGTGGACCGCATGGCGCTGCCGCGCCCCGATGTGACCGCTTCCGAAGCTGCGGATATTCTGCTCACCCATTACGGGCTTTCCGGCACGCTCTCCGAACTCGGCAGCCAGCAGGACCGTAACTACCGGCTCGACACGGACGACGGCCGCTATGTGCTGAAGATCTGCCATGCCGCCTATGCGACAGAGGAGCTTGAGGCGCAGAACGCGGCGATCCGTCATCTGCGCACCAAGGAAGCCGCGCCCCGCGTCCCCGATGTGCTTGCCTCTACCGAGGGGCGGGAGATCGTTGCGGTCACCGTKAGGGAGCAGGACTATCAGGTTCGGCTGCTCGAATATCTCGAAGGAGAAGGCCTGGCGCACCGGTCCTATCTGGCGCCCGCTTCGGTCGCAGCACTCGGCGCGCTCTGCGCACGGCTGGCTGAGGCACTTGCCGATTTTACCCATCCCGGGCTCGACCGCAGCCTGCAATGGGATCTGCGACGGGCCGGCCCCGTGGCCGTGCAACTGCTTTCATCCATTACCGACAGTGTCGCCCGCGACAGGATCGCCAAGACGATGGTCATGGCTGTGCGCCGCATCCAGCCACTTGCGCCGTCGCTGCGGCTTCAGGCGGTTCATCACGACGTGACGGGCGACAATGTCGTCAGCCGCCCTGACGCGCATGGACGACCCGTTCCTGACGGGGTGATCGATTTCGGCGACATCATCCGCGGCTGGCTGGTCGGCGACCTTGCCGTGACCTGCGCCTCTCTGCTGCATCAGGCCGATGGCGATCCCTTTTACATCCTGCCGGCGGTGAAAGCCTATCACGCAATCTACCCGCTGACGGAGGAAGAGCTGAAGGCACTCTGGCCGCTCATCGTGGCGCGCGCCGTCATTCTCGTCGCCAGCGGTGAGCAGCAGATCACGATCGATCCTGACAACGACTATGTCAGAGGAAATCTGGAGGGCGAACGGCGCATCTTCGATACGGCGATGGCCGTGCCGTTCGAACTGATGGAAGCGGCAATCCTGAAAGCGGCCGGTCTCGATATTGCCGGTGCCGATACGTCGGACTGGCAGCCGCTCCTGCCGGAAATCGATCCCACATCCATCACCTTTGTCGATCTCGGCGTGCAGAGCCCGCATTTTTCTGATGGTAACTGGCTGGCGACCGACATGGACTGGCGGTTGCTTGCCCGCGCGGCAGTGGAAACGGGAACTGCGGCGACGCGTTACGGCGAATATCGCCTGTCCCGCGCTGGCCTGCACCATGCAAAGGCCCAGGCGATCTATGCCCTGCACATGGATATCTGCCTTGCGGCGGGCAGCCTCGTTGCCGCTCCCTTTGCCGGCCGGATCACCTGGTACGACCAGCATCTGGTGCTTACGGGCGCCGACATGAAGCTGCATATCGACGGCATCGAGCTCTCGGTCGCTGATGGYAGCGAGGTTACAGCCGGCCAGGAGCTCGGCACAGTCTCCGGTGAAACATCCTCGCTCGGCGGATTGCGCCTGCAGCTTTGCAGCATCGCCGGCTTCGAGCCGCCACTCTTTGTGACACCGCAACAAGCCGGGGCGTGGTCTGCGCTCTGCCCCTCGCCCGCGGTGCTCCTCGGGCTGGGCGCCGATGCGCCGAAACCCGAAACGGCAGCGCTTCTCGAACTGCGGCAGGCGCATTTCGCCAGCCCACAGAAGAATTATTACGAGCACCCGCCGCAGATCGAGCGCGGCTGGAAGGAGCATCTCTTCGATATCGAAGGTCGCGCCTATCTCGACATGGTCAACAATGTCACCATCCTCGGCCATGGCCATCCGCGCATGGCGGAAGCGATCGGCCAGCAATGGCTGATGCTGAACACCAATTCCCGCTTCCACTATGCCGCCGTCGCGGAATTCTCCGAGAGCCTTGCATCGCTGGCGCCCGACGGCATGGATGCCGTGTTCCTCGTCAATAGCGGCTCGGAAGCCAACGATCTGGCGCTGCGGCTTGCCTGGGCGCATAGCGGCCGACGCAACATGGTCTGCCTGCTGGAGGGCTATCACGGCTGGTCGGTGGCAAGCGACGCCGTCTCCACTTCGATCGCCGACAATCCGCGGGCGTTGACGACACGGCCGGACTGGGTTCACGCCGTCGTTTCGCCCAACACCTATCGCGGCCAGTTCCGCGGGCCGGAATCGACTGCGGATTATCTCGGCACCGTGATGCCGGTGCTGGAGACCATCGACGCCAAGGGCGAGGGGCTGGCCGGCTTCATTGCCGAATCGGTCTATGGGAATGCCGGCGGTATTCCGCTGCCCGACGGGTATCTGACGGAGGTCTACCGGCAGGTCCGGGAGCGCGGCGGTCTCTGCATCGCCGACGAGGTGCAGGTGGGTTACGGGCGGCTTGGCCATTATTTCTGGGGCTTCGAGCAGCAAGGCGTCGTGCCCGATATCATCACCATCGCCAAGGGTATGGGCGACGGCCACCCGCTCGGCGCCGTCATCACGACGAAAGAGATCGCCACTTCACTGGAGAAGGAAGGCTATTTCTTCTCCTCGGCCGGCGGCAGCCCGGTCAGTTGCGTTGCCGGCATGACGGTTCTCGACGTGATGGCCGAGGAGCGTCTGCAGGACAATGCCCGCGCGGTGGGCGACCATCTCAAGGCGCGGCTGGCGGCACTCATCGACAGCTACCCCATCGTCGGCGCCGTGCACGGCATGGGCCTTTATCTCGGCCTCGAATTCGTACGCGACAGAGTGACGCTGGAGCCGGCGACCGAGGAGACGGCGGCGATCTGCAACCGGCTGCTCGAACTCGGCGTCATCATGCAGCCGACGGGTGATCACCTGAACGTGTTGAAGATAAAACCGCCACTTTGCCTAACCGAACAAAGTGCTGATTTCTTCGTCGACATGCTGGAAAAGCTGCTTCGGGAAGGCTGGTAGACAGGGAATTGCGGCCATTAAAGAATTCGGTCTTTTCGAGGCTTTGCGATTTTTAACGAAACGCCCCATTGCCCGAATCAAATCGGCTTCCTATGTCTGCCTCGGCGATTTCGAGGCGTCTCGAACCGTCACATTGATTGCACGAAGGCGTGATAGAATTGTTCCTGCAAATCGAGATGTGATGGAATGAATTTTTTCGGATCGTCGAGATTTTGACACGTTTCGGAATATGTTTCTTATACGCCGTCCGCTATTCTCTACTAGGTTTGTAGATTATAGAGATGGTCTTTCACCGGCCCCGGGCTCTTCCGGGACCTCGCAAGTGCAACGCCAACGCAAGGAACGAGACATGTTTGATTTCGAAATTCTCGCCGTACTGCCTGGGCGATCTGTGCTTGGCAATGACMGTCCGGGCGCCCTCTCCCGCCCGAACTGTCGAATGTGACGTTCGTCCCCCTTTCAACGGTACCAGACAAGTCAATTCGCCATAGCCTGCGCATCCGCGCGGCAGGAGTTCTACGCATGAAAAAAGAAGTTATCGAATATGCAGGCATCCCGGTTGGGATCGTCATTCCGGATGATGATCGGCTGAAATTCATCGCCGTCAAATTCCATGTCCATGACCTCGACGAGCAGCATTTCAGCTCGCCCGCCGAGGTGAAGCTGGCCATTCACGATCTGATGACCCGCCGCCACCCGAAGCCCCTTCATGCCTGACGCAGAACGCGGCTTTGATACTATTAGAGGATTTCCGACCGGCCCGGCAAAACGGGCCGGTCTTGTTTTTGGATAGTCTTGTCTTTTAAACGCATTTGACTTCCTATCGGCGCGCTTCCATTCAAGACAGGAGCCCGCGCTTGTCCGATCTTCTCAACCTCCTCACCGATATCGAAGGCGTCTCCGTCGGCCATGCAACCGACCTCTCGCTTGGTTCCGGCGTCACGGCCATCGTCTTCGATGAACCGGCAGTCGCTTCCGGCAGCGTGCTCGGTGGCGCGCCGGGCGGGCGCGATACAGCATTGCTCGACCCTTCCATGGTCGTCGATGCCGTCGACGCCTTCGTGTTGTCAGGCGGATCGGCCTTCGGTCTCGACGCGGCAGGCGGCGTTCAATCCGGATTGCGGGAGATGGGACGCGGATTCCAGGTCGGCCCGGTGCGGATCCCGATCGTACCGCAGGCAATCCTGATGGATCTGCTGAACGGCGGCGACAAGGAC
The DNA here is from genome assembly GCF_056397645.1 of Rhizobium sp. 05L429. Taxonomy (NCBI): domain Bacteria; kingdom Pseudomonadati; phylum Pseudomonadota; class Alphaproteobacteria; order Hyphomicrobiales; family Rhizobiaceae; genus Rhizobium; species Rhizobium sp. 05L429. Next base: position 172,995 of record NZ_JBFTNV010000008.1, read on the forward strand.
TGGGGGGTGCATTCACCTTATCGCGAGATGGGATATGAAGCCGTCAAAGCGGCCAGCAAGGGCGCTTTCGATCTCGGCACTGTTGGTGCCGGCACGGGTGCCACGACCGCGACCTTCAAGGGCGGGCTCGGTTCGGCAAGTGCGATCAGCAGTTCCGGGCACCGCATCGCAGCCATCGTTGCCGTCAACGCCGTCGGTTCAGCGACGATCGGCGAAGGCCCGCATTTCTGGGCCGCACCCTTCGAGCAGAATGGAGAATTCGGCGGACTTGGCATACCCAAGGATATCGATCATCGGCTGCGGCTCAAGGGCGTGAAGACGACGGCAACGACGATCGGTGCTGTTGTCACCGACGCGTCACTCATCAAGGCGGAGGCGCACCGGCTTTCCATCGCCGCTCATGACGGGTTGGCGCGTGCGGTGCTGCCCGCCCACCTGCCGCTCGACGGCGATACGGTTTTTGCGGCTTCCACCGGCAAACATAAACGTAACGACATGGCAAGCCTGATGGAACTGTGTCATCTCGCCGGGATCGTCATGGCGCGGGCAATCGCACGCGGCGTCTACGAGGCGACGGCACTTCCGGTGCCGGGCGCTCTGCCGGCATGGCGCGACCGCTATGCGGCCGGGCGCTGATCGCCTAGATTAAATAAAATTGCCTGAGGGCGGAGAACGGGTGAATGCAGATTCGGGCGCTGATGTATTTCGACGAGCTGGTGCGAACCAACTCCATGCGCCAGGCGGCCGAAAACCTGAATGTCGCCCCGACCGCAATCAGCCGGCAGATCGAGAATCTCGAATACCATTTCGGCGCGCCGCTGGTGGAACGCAGCGCCCGCGGCGTGAAGCTGACGGCAGCCGGCGAATTGCTGGCAGCACGCGCCGGTCGCACGCTGCGCGAACTCGACCATGTGCAGCAGCTGATCGAAGATCTGAAGGGCCTGCAGCGCGGCCGTGTCAACATTTACGCGAACGGCGCGACCGTCGCCAATCTGCTTGCACCTGCGCTGGCCGAATTCAGCCTGAAATATCCCAAGCTGCGCTTTGCCGTGACGATCACGAGCGCGCGGGCCGCCATCGAAGCCGTGAACAGTGCAGAGGCCGATATTGCGGTGACGCTGTTTGCGCCACCGATGTCCGGCACGAAGGTGCGGCTGCGCTCGGAGATCACCTACGACCTCATCACCTCGCCAAGCCATCCGGCGGCGGCGCGTCCGGATATTCCCCTTGGGGAATTGGCCGATTATGCGCTGGCTCTGCCCGATCAATCCTTCGGCTTTCGCCAGGCCTTCGACGCGCTCTTCGAAAAGGACGGGCTGAGCCTCGATCCGGTTTTCGTGACAAGTTCGCTCGAGATGCTCAAAGAACTGGTGTTGAGCAACGCGGCGGTGACGCTGCTGCCKGCGCTGACCGTTCGCCGCGAGATCGAGGCTGGACAGCTCTGCGCCATTCCCCTTGCCGACAAGACCGGCATCCGCACGCATGTCGATCTATGCGTGGCGCCCGATCGGCAGCTTTCCTTTGCCGCAACGAAGCTTCTCGATTTTATCGAACGCTTCATGCGCGAACGCGCCAACCGCAAGGCCGACAGCAAGCCATAGACCCTCACGGACTTGCATTAGGCCAGGAATTGCTGTGTAGCTTTTTCGGCTACACTGAGCACACAAAATCGTCATTGTGTGTGCACTGTCGTAGTGTCACTCTACTTGCAAAAGGGATCCGCCAAGCAGCGGAACCAACAGGGGAACAGGATGATCAAGGTTTTGCTCGCGCCGTCGGCGCGTCTCATGCGGCGTCTTTCCATGGGCGTTGCGCTTTCCGCCGGCATCATGATGCTGGCGCTGACGCCTGCCGAAGCCGCCAAGACCACACTCAATCTCGGCATGAGCGTCGAGCCTGCCGGACTCGACCCGACAATCGCCGCACCTGTCGCCATCGGCCAGGTGACCTGGCAGAACATCTTCGAAGGACTTGTTAGCATCGACGAGACCGGCAAGGTGCAGCCGCAGCTCGCCAAGAGCTGGGAGATTTCCCCCGATGGGCTGACCTATACGTTCAAGCTGCAGACCGGCGTCAAATTCCACGACGGCGAGGCCTTCGATTCGGCCGCCGCCAAGTTCGCTCTCGACCGCGCCCGCGGCAAGGATTCCGTCAATCCGCAGAAGCGCTTCTTCGCATCGATCGCCTCCATCGATACGCCGGATGCGGAAACGCTGGTGCTGCATCTTTCCAGCCCGACCGGCAGCCTGATCTACTGGCTCGGCTGGCCAGCCTCCGTCATGGTCGGACCGAAGTCCGCAGCCGACGACAAGACGACGCCTGTGGGCACCGGACCGTTCAAATTCTCCACCTGGGCCAAGGGCGACCATGTAGAGCTCGTCAAGAATGCGGACTACTGGAACAAGGAGCGTGCTGCCAAGCTCGACAAGGTGACCTTCCGCTTCATCAATGATCCGCAGGCACAGGCAGCTGCGCTCAAATCCGGCGACCTCGATGCCTTTCCGGAATTTGCAGCTCCGGAACTGATGAGTTCTTTCGATGGCGACGCGCGCCTGGCAACCAAGATCGGCAATACCGAGCTCAAGGTCGTGGCCGGCATGAACAATGCCCGCAAGCCCTTCGACGACAAGCGCGTGCGTCAGGCCCTGATGATGGCGATCGACCGGAAGACCGTGATCGACGGCGCCTGGTCCGGCCTCGGCACCGAGATTGGCAGCCACTATACGCCGAACGATCCCGGCTATCAGGACATGACCGGCGTACTGCCCTACAATGTCGAAAAGGCGAAGGCACTGCTCGCCGAAGCAGGCTACCCCAACGGCTTCACCTTCACGATCAAATCGCCGCAGATGGCCTATGCGCCACGAAGTGCGCAGGTGATGCAGGCCATGTTTGCCGAAATCGGCGTGACGATGAATATCGAGCCGACGGAATTCCCGGCGAAGTGGGTGAAAGATGTCATGACCAGCCGCGATTACGACATGACGATCGTCGCCCATGCCGAGCCAATGGACATCGACATCTATTCGCGCGATCCCTACTATTTCAACTACAAGAACCCCGCCTTCAACGATCTCATGAAGAAGGTGCAGGAGACGCCCAACCCGGCCGAACAGGCGCAGTTTTACGGCGAAGCACAGAAGATCCTCGCCGAGGACGTGCCGGCGCTCTACCTCTTCGTCATGCCCAAGCTCGGCGTCTGGGACAAGAAACTGAAGGGCCTGTGGGAGAACGAGCCGATCCCCTCCAACGTTCTCAGCAACGTTTCCTGGGAAGAGTAATATCGGGTGCGGGCGGCGGCTGACAGGGTGACGAAGACGATATGATCGCACTACTTTCCCGCCGCCTCGCCGGCCTTGTCATTACCCTTCTCGTCGTTTCGCTGGTGATCTTCGCCGTCATGGATCTGCTGCCCGGCGATCCCGCCTCGATCATGCTCGGCACCTCGGCAAGCCCGGAGACACTGGCGGCGCTGCGGCATGAGCTCGGCCTCGACCAGCCGCTCATCCTGCGTTACGGCCAATGGCTTGCCGGTGTCTTCTCGGGCAATCTCGGGCAGTCCTATACCTATGGCGTGCCGGTTGCCGGACTGATCTTCGAGCGGCTGGCCGTAACGCTGCCGCTTGCGCTGATGGCCATCGTGCTGTCGGTATTGATTGCACTGCCGCTCGGCGTGCTGGCAGCGTCGCGGCGCGGCGGCATCCTCGATACGATCGCCACGATCTTCTCGCAGGTCAGCATCGCCGTGCCGGCCTTCTGGGTGGCGCTGCTGCTCATCATCCTTTTTTCCACGACGCTCGGGCTGATGCCATCGGGCGGTTTCCCAGGATGGAGGTCCGGGTTTCTGCCCGCATTGCAGGCGTTGGTGATGCCGGCCGTGGCACTGGCCCTGCCGCAAGCCGGTGTGCTGACACGCGTGGCTCGCTCAGCGGTGCTCGACACCATGCATGAGGATTTTGCCCGTACAGCGCTCGCCAAAGGGCTGTCGCGCAGCACCGTACTCTGGCGGCACATCGTGCCGAATGCGCTGGTGCCGATCTTGACCATCCTCGGGCTGCAATTCACCTTTCTGGTCGCCGGTGCGGTTCTGGTCGAAAATGTCTTCAACCTGCCGGGGCTCGGGCGGCTTGCCTTTCAGGCCCTGTCCCAGCGCGACATCATCGTCATGCAGGATGTCGTGCTGTTCTTCGCAGCCCTCGTCATCGTCATGAACTTCATTGTCGACCTCTCCTATCTCGCGATCGACCCGCGGATGCGAAAGGCGGCATGATGGCACCCATCGTCTCTTCCGCCATTATTCCGCGACGCCGAAGCTTCAGGCTTAGCCGGCGAAAGAATCTCATCGCCGGAATCGTCGTCGTCGGCTTTCTGGCCGCGATCGCCCTTCTGTCGCTTTTCTGGACGCCCCTGCCGCCAGCAAAAATGCAGATCATTCACAAGCTGCAGCCGCCGCTTGCCTTCGGCCTTCTCGGCACGGACCAGTTCGGCCGCGACGTGCTCTCCATGCTGATGGTCGGATGCTGGAATTCGCTGTCGATCGCCGTCAGCGCGGTGGCCATCGGCGGCACGCTCGGCTCGATCGCCGGGATTTCGGCGGCTGCCATCCGCGGCCCCTACGAGGCGTTGCTGATGCGCGCCTGCGACGTGATCTTCGCGCTGCCGCCGATCCTGTCCGCCATGATCCTCGGCGCCTTTCTCGCACCGGGGCGTTTCACCGCCATCACGGCCATCGCCGTGTTCATGGTGCCGGTCTTTGCGCGCGTGACGCTCGCCACCTCCCTGCAGGCCTGGAGCCGCGATTATGTTCTGGCGGCGCAGGCGATCGGCAACAGCCGTTTCACGATCTCGGTGCGGCATGTGCTGCCGAACATCATGAGCCAGATCATCGTGCATGCGGCGATCCAGCTTGGCCTTGCGATCCTGACCGAAGCCGGCCTCTCCTTCCTCGGCCTCGGCATGGCGCCGCCCGCACCGACATGGGGCCGGATGCTGGCAGACGCCCAGACCTTCCTTTCGCTGGCCCCGTGGCTGGCGATCCTGCCCGGCCTTGCCATTGCGCTTACCGTCTTCGGCTTCAACATGCTGGGTGACGGGCTGCGCGACCTTTTCGACCCGCGCGAGGCGAGCCGCTGATGTCCTCCCGAGACAAAACGCCCGAAAGATCAGACCATGCCAGATACCGATTTCACCATCCGCGAGCTCAGGCGGCGCTTCGCCGATAAAAGCCTCTCGCCGCTCGAATACTGGCTTGCCCTCGAAAAGCATATCGAGGCCTGGGAGCCCTCGATCGCCGCACTTTACCTCTACGACCCGAAAGGGGCGCGAGAGCAGGCGAAGGCCTCGACCGAGCGCTGGATGACGGGCAGGACGCTTGGCGCGCTGGACGGCATCCCGGTCACCCTGAAGGAACTGATCGCGACCAAGGACCAGCCGGTGCCGCTCGGCACGAAAGCCGTCGAACTGAAACCTGCGGAGGCGGATGCGCCTGCTGCGGCACGTATTCGGGAAGACGGTGCTATCATCTTCGCCAAGACGACCTGCCCCGATTACGGCATGCTCTCGTCGGGCCTTTCCAGCTTCCATCATCTGAGCCGCAATCCCTGGGACATGACGCAAAACCCTGGCGGATCGAGCGCGGGCGCCGCTGCGGCAGCCGCTGCCGGCTACGGGCCGCTGCATGTCGGCACCGATATTGGCGGCTCTGTGCGCCTGCCGGCGGGCTGGACAGGCGTGTTCGGCTTCAAGCCAAGCCACGGGCGTATTCCGGTCGATCCCTATTATGTCGGGCGCTGCGCGGGGCCGATGACCCGCACCGTGGAGGATGCCGCTTATTCGATGGCAACGCTTTCCCGCCCAGACTGGCGCGACGGCACCAGCCTGCCGCCGAATGATTTCGACTGGATGGATCTCTATATCGATCTCAGCGGCATGCGAATCGGGCTGATGCTCGATGCCGGCTGCGGTCTTGCGGTCGATGAGGATGTGAGGATATCAGTCGAAGAGGCTGCGAAGCTCTTCGAGAAGGCGGGGGCGACGATTGTCCCGGTTGGACCGGTGCTGACGCGCGCCATGCTGGATGGGCTCGACAATTTCTGGCGCTCGCGCTTCTGGGGCGATATTGCCGGGCTCAGCGAGGAGCGCCGCGAGAGCATCCTGCCCTATATCTACGAATGGGCGAAGGGCGGCGCCGATATCAACGGCGTGGATGCGGTCAAAGGCTTCAACCAGACGATCGAGATGCGCAAGACCTGCGGTCAGCTTTTCACCGGGGTCGATGCCGTGCTCTCACCGACCAATCCGATCGTTTCCTATCCGGCTGAATGGGCCTCTCCCACCAATGATCCGAAGCTGCCCTTCGAGCACATCGCCTTCACGGTACCGTGGAACATGTCGGAGCAGCCGGCGTCGTCCATCAATTGCGGCTTCTCGCAATCCGGCATGCCGATCGGCCTGCAGATCGTCGGGCCGCGTTTCGACGACATGCGCGTGCTGAGGCTCTCCAAGGCCTTCGAAGATCGGACTGGCGGTGTGAAGAACTGGCCGAAGCCGCCAATCGCCTGACGCTGGCGGGTACCGCCAGAGCTGCGACAAAACAAGAGATAGAGCATTCGCGATTCGAAGAACTAAAATGCCTTAGAACGGCCGGCGATAGCCGGTCGGCCGCTCGTAGAGCCAGCCGATGCGCTCGACAGCGCCCTCGAAATTCTCGCGCGCGACGGTCATCGTATGGCCATTGGCATGGATGATGGTTTCGGGATCTTCGAAAATCGCAACATGCCCCTTCCAGAAGACCAGATCGCCGCGGCGCACATCGGAGCGCTCGATCGGCTCTCCGAGATCAGCCGCCTGCATGTCGGTATCACGCGGCGCGCTTCTGCCGGTCATCTGCAGCGCAAGCTGGACGAGGCCGGAGCAATCGATGCCGAGGCCGGAGCGGCCGCCCCAGAGATAGGGCGTCTCCAGAAAGCGAGAGGCGATATCGACATAGTCCTGGCCGTCGAGAGCACCGAGCGGCTGCAGATGTTTGGAGAAGATCGCGGTGCCGTCATCGAGCACAAGATAGTGGTTGCCGCGCGCTTCCGCCTTGCCGGCAATATGGACACGGCTGCCCATCGAGAGGACCGCCTTATAAGGTTTGCGAAGTTCCGGCTCGCGATAGAGAAACGTCCGTTGCGGAACGACGATATGGGTCGGGGCCGGTCCCGCTTCGGTGAGTGCTTCCTGCGGTAGATAGCCGACATAGCTGTCGGAAACCGCCTTGACCCAGCACCAGCCATCGGCGCGATCGAATACCGTGACATCCTCGCCGAAAAGCAGTTCCGTATCGATGCCGCGCGAAAGATCCGGCTGCGGGCGCAAGGCTACGACCGGAATGGAGACACGAGCCGGCGTGCMGCTCACAAAGCGCGTCGCCTCAACCTTGCCTTCAAGGCCGGTTTCCGCGAGATCCGGGCGGTAGGCGTGAAGGCGGCGGTCGAGCATCGTCATGGTATTCCTTTCAGATGGGCCTTTCAGTCGGGGGCCTTTCAGAGTGGCCTTTCAGTCGGGGGCCTTTCAGACCGAAAGCTTGCGGCCCTGCTCGCGCACGAGGTCGCCGAGCTTTTCGAGATAGAGCGCACCGCCGACGGTGCGCTTGATGATGACGTTGCGCCGGTCGGCATCGTCGCGGACGCGATCGACGAGGCCCATCTCGCCCATCGTATCGAGCGCGCGGGTGATGACCGGTTTCGTCACGTTCAGCGTCGCTGCCAGCCCGCGCACGGTATGCGGCGGCGGCACGAGATAGATATGCAGCAGGATCGCCATCTGGCGCAACGTCAAATCTCTGTTGTCGTGACGGACCTGGTTGAGCGCCACACTATGCCAGAGGCCAAGCGCCTGCGAGGCGGTCAGTTCAATCGGCACGGCCCCTCCGGAAATCGTTACGCTAACGTTTCATTTTCCGGCAGTTACAGCGCGCAAGCAAGAGGCGGCACAGAATGCCGCCTCACAAGGTGAATAAAATTTTAACGAATGGCTCAGCGAAGGCTTTTGTTTTCACATGTCGTTATCGCAAACCGCTGCACACTTTTGCGCGACATGCTTTGGCGGCTCAGCGGACGTTGTGGCGGATATGGTGGTAAAGCGCACGGATGGCCTGCGCCTCGCCGCCTCCCGGCGAATGCGCACGCTCGTTCGGCGCCCAGCCGTAGATGTCGAAATGCGCCCAGCTTTTCGCCTTGCTGACGAAGCGCTTCAGGAAGAGTGCCGCGGTGATGGCGCCCGCCATGCCACCCGCCGGAGCGTTGGTGATATCGGCGAACTTGGCGCGGATGTCCTTCTCGTAGCCGGTGTAAAGCGGCAGTCGCCAGAGCGGATCGTCCGTTTCGAGGCTCGCTTCCATCAGGTCGTGAGCGAGGATCGCATCATCGGTGAAGAAGGGTGGCAGATCTGGGCCGAGGGCGACGCGGGCAGCACCGGTCAGGGTCGCCATGTCGATCAGCAGATCCGGTTCTTCCTCGTCGGCATAGGCGAGCGCATCGGCCAGAATCAGGCGGCCTTCGGCATCGGTATTGTCGATCTGGACCGTCAGCCCCTTGCGGCTCTTGTAGATGTCGCCGGGGCGGAAGGCATTCGACGAGATGGAATTCTCGACGACGGGGATGATGACGCGCAGATCCACCTTCAGCTTGGCATCCATGATCATAAGCGCCAGGCCCATGACATTTGCCGCGCCGCCCATGTCCTTCTTCATCAAGAGCATGGAGGAAGCCGGCTTGATGTCGAGGCCGCCTGTGTCGAAGCAGACACCCTTGCCGACCAGCGTAACCTTGCGGTGGCCCTTCTTGCCCCAGCGCAGTTCCAGCAGGCGCGGCGCATCGGCGCTGGCGCGGCCAACGGTGTGAACCAGCGGGAAGTTTTCCTTGAGCAGGTCGTCACCTATGATAACCGACATCTCGGCCTTGTAGTGCGCTGCCAGGCCACGGAAAGCGGCTTCGAGCTGCTCCGGCCCCATGTCGTTGGTCGGCGTGTTGATAAGGTCACGGGCGAGGAAGACACCGGCGAGCTGGCGCTTGATCTCGCTGCCGTCGGCATCGCGCGGGATCATCAGCGTTGCGGTGGGCGACTTTTCAGACTTGTAACGGTCGAAACGATAGCTGCCGAGACCGAAGCCGAGCGCCAGGCGGTTCGCCGTCAGCGGCGCGGTCTCGATGTGCCAGTCGCCGGCCGGAAGCGCGCGGGCGAGCCTGCCGGTGATGTAGGGCTGCTCCGACGGATTGGTGCCGAGGCCGAAGAGCGCGCCGCCGAGGTGGCCCTCGGCCGTCGGGATCAGAAGCAGGGAGCCGCTTTCCGCCTTGTAGCCGGCTTTACCTGCCCAATCGAGCGCGATCGGATCAATGGTGCCGGTTTCGATATGGGCGGGCGTGACAGCAAAGATTGGCAGCGTCGACCCACCCTTGGTGTTGAAAGGCGTCGGTCTCTCGATGAACTGGAAGGGGGCCATGTTTGTCCTTAGCGGCAGGGGCAGAATCACTTCTTAACTGTCTGTTAGGGTTAACAGACTATTGCTGGAGCGAAGATTGCGTCAAACCTTTCCCTGTTCCGCTTCGAGGTCAGGCGCCGATTTATTCAGGAACGCGCAATGCCCTTCTCGGCCTCTACCCCTTTTAAGAAGCGTGTTTTTCAGGGAACCGTGGCTCTTCTCGCCATGCTCGCCCTCGGCGGCTGCTCGACAACATCAAAGGATCGGATGACGACCGGTTCGATCCCGAAACTCGACAGGCCAGTCGAGCAGATGGATGCCAACGAATTGCGGGCCGCCACCGACCGCGTCGGCCAAGCCTATGAGAAGAACCCGCGCGATCCCGTCAACGGCGTCAACTACGCCAATCTGCTGCGCATGAACGGGCGCGACGCACAAGCGCTTGCCGTCATGCAGCAGGTCGCCATTGCCAATCCCGGTGATCGCAACGTGCTTGCCGCCTATGGCAAGGCGCAGGCCGCCGCGGGGCAGCTTCAGCAGGMGCTGGACACCATCGGCAGGGCGCAGACGCCCGATCGGCCCGACTGGCGGCTGATCTCTGCGGAAGGCGCGATCCTCGATCAGATGGGCAAGCCAAACGACGCGCGTCAGCGCTATCGCGACGCGCTCGACATCCAGCCGAACGAGCCGTCGATCCTTTCCAACCTCGGCATGTCCTATCTCCTGACGGGCGATCTGCGCACGGCGGAAACCTATCTTCGCTCGGCGGCAGGCCAGCCTTCCGCCGACAGCCGCGTGCGCCAGAACCTCGCCCTCGTCGTCGGGCTGCAGGGCCGTTTTCCCGAGGCCGAGCAGATTGCGCGGCGCGAACTCTCACCGCAGCAGGCCGACGCCAACGTCGCCTATCTGCGCGGCATGCTTACCCAGCAGAATTCCTGGCAGAAGCTCGCAGCGAAAGACACGACGTCCGTCGCCGCCAGCAATACCAACTGAACTATTTGCCGCCCAACCCGGACAGGATGAGACGCAGGCCAAGGCCAGCCATGACCGCGCCTGCGGCCCTGTCGATCCAGGCCTTGGCGGCGATATAGATCTTACGCGGACGATGGGCGGAAAAGGCAAATGCCACAATCGCATACCATCCCGCCTCCACCAGGAAGACACCGACGGGCAGCGCCAGCAAAAGCTCCACCGGCACGGTTTTGGGCAAGAGTGCCGCAAAGATACTGGCGTAGACCACGATCGCCTTCGGATTGCTCAACTGCGTCAGCAGAGCGGCCGTGAAACTGCGTGCCGGCATGCTTTTGCCGGCGATATCGCCTGACAGCGCGAGTGGTTCACTCGCCCCCTTCCAAATCGCGAAGGCAATGTAAATCAGATAGGCGCCGCCCGCGATCTTCAGCACCAGATAGAGCCACTCGAATTGTGAGAGCAGCGCCGTCAGGCCCGCAAGAGCGAGAATAGCAAAGGTCACGCCGCCGACGCCCATGCCAAGTGCGGCGGCGAGCCCATCAAAGCGCGAGCGGGAAATGGCAATGCGCGAGACAACGACAAAACTTGGACCKGGGCTCATCGCGCCGATCATCAATGCACTGATGATACTGATAAAAATGCCCATGGAGGACATAGCAAAACTCCATTTTCACGCAATTCCGGCCGTAAAACCGCTACGCATTTTTGCTGGCTCAAGTTATCGAGGATTGCCTGTCGAGCGACAGGAACGTCAGCGCCTCCCGATGGAGACCTATCTCATTTGCCAGCTACGCGGAGGCGCAAGCTAGCGGGATTTGCGCTGAGCGGCAAGCGTCAGAACCGGTCCGCAACCTGGATGCCGGCCGGACCAAGGATGACGGCGACCAATACCGGCAGGAAGAAGAGGATCATCGGGACGGTCAGCTTCGGCGGTAGCGCAGCAGCCTTCTTTTCCGCCTCGTTCATGCGTTCGTCGCGGCCTTCCTGCGCAAGCACGCGCAGTGCCGTCGCAACCGGCGTGCCGTAACGGTCCGCCTGCATGAGCGCCTGTGTGACCGAACGCACGAGATCGATCTGAGTGCGCGTCGCGAGATTGTCGAGCGCGGCGCGGCGATCCGGCAGGAAGGAGAGCTCAGCGGTCGTCAGCACCATTTCTTCGGCGAGCGCCGGCGATTGTTCGCCGAGTTCTTCGGAGACACGCCGCATGGCCGCTTCGATGGAAATGCCCGATTCCACGCAAATCAGCATCATGTCCAGCGCGTCCGGCCAGGCGCGCTTGATGGAGTGCTGACGCTTGCCCATACGGTTGGAGATATAGATGTTCGGTGCATAGAAACCGATATAGGCGATGCCAATGACGATGAAGAGCCGTATCGGCAGGCCTTTGTCGGCAAGGTTGCCGAGGCCGAACACCCAGAAAGCGGCAACCGCCAGGAAGAGAAATGGCAGAAGAAAGCGCGCGACGAGGAAGGTGTTCAACGCATTTTCCGAACGAAAACCAGCGGCGCGCAGCTTGTTCATCGTGTTCTCGTCGACAAGTGCCTTGCGCAGGTTGAAACGCTCGACGATCTGGCGGACGGGTCGGCTGTTCTGGCTTCTGAGCGTGGCCTTGCCGCCGACGTCGGCATTCAGACGGGCGCGCTCGCGGGCGCGGATCTGCTCGCGCTCGGTCGAGACGGCCTTCATGCGTTTGTTGAGATCACCGCGCTCGAAAAAGGGAACGGCAAGCGTGTAGAAGGTGGCGAAGACGGCGATGGCGACGAGTGCCGCCACGATCATGGCGGGATCGGTCAATGTTGCGGCGAGTTCCTGCGACATGCTGCTTGCTCCCGCTAGATATCGAAGTTGATCATGTTGCGCATCACGAAGATGCCGATCGACATCCAGACCGCCGAAAAGCCCATGATGAAGTGGCCACGCGGATCGGTGAACAAGACCATCATATATTGCGGAGACGTCAGGTAGACGAGCGTGGCAACGATGAATGGAAGGGCGCCGATAATGACGGCAGATGCCTTGGCTTCCATCGACAATGCCTTGACCTTGGCCTTCATCTTCTTGCGGTCGCGCAGCACCTTGGAAAGGTTGCCGATCGCTTCCGACAGGTTGCCGCCGGCCTGCGACTGGATGGCAATGACGATCGCGAAGAAATTGACTTCCTGCAGCGGCATCTGATTGGTCATGCGGGCACAAGCTTCGGGCACGCTGAGGCCGACTTGCTGCGATTCGACAATACGGCGGAATTCGCTCTTGACGGGTTCCGTCCCCTCGGTCGCAACGAGGCGGATCGCATCGTTCAGCGGGAGGCCGGAACGGATGGAGCGAACGATAACGTCGAGCGCATTCGGAAATTCGTCTAGAAACTTGTTCTGGCGGCGCGAGACGAGGAAGCCGAGCACCCAGCGTGGCAGACCAAGTCCTGCGGCCACGGGAACACCGAGCATGATCGGTGTCGATGCACCCACGATGAAAAGCACGACCAACAGCACAAACGCGAAGAGCGCGCTGAAAAGATAGAAGCGGGCGGGCGTGATCGGCAGTCCCGCCTGCACCAGGCGGGATTTCAGCGATAGCACTTTCTTGGTCTTTTCGTGCTGCCGCTTTTCGAGATCCTTCAGGCTGTCCTGCACCGATTTGCGACGCTTCGACAGTTCCTGAACGCGGTCGCGAGCAGCCTTGACCTTTGTACGATCGACTTCGGCTGATTTGACGCGGTTGATGCGGCTTGCCGACTTCTTGTCGCTCTCGATACGCGAGAACAATACGGCATAACTCACCCCGGCTGCCGCAACGGCTGCGAGAACGACGATTGCCAGTACTGTCGGATCGATGCCGAACATCTCAGTCCTTCGATTTCGCTTCCAGYTCGTCGAGCGCAGCGGCGAGGCGTTTGTCTTCGTTGTAATAGCGGGCGCGGTCCCAGAAATGCGGCTTGCCGATACCGGTAGACATATGGCGGCCGATCAGACGACCGCTCGCGTCCTCGCCGTCGATTTCGTAGCGCATCAGGTCCTGGGTGATGATGACGTCACCTTCCATGCCGACCACTTCGGTGATCTGGGTGATGCGGCGCGAACCGTCGCGCAGGCGCTGGGCCTGGATGATGACGTCGATCGAGGAGGAGATGATCTCGCGCACGGTCTTTGCCGGCAAGGTGAAGCCGCCCATGGCGATCATCGATTCCATACGGCTCAAGCATTCGCGCGGGTTGTTGGCGTGGATGGTGCCCATGGAACCGTCGTGACCGGTGTTCATGGCCTGCAGGAGGTCGAAAACCTCCGGTCCGCGCACTTCGCCGACGATGATGCGTTCGGGACGCATGCGCAGGCAGTTCTTGACCAGATCGCGCATGGTGATCTCGCCCTCGCCTTCGATATTCGGCGGGCGGGTTTCGAGACGCACGACATGCGGCTGCTGGAGCTGCAGTTCGGCCGTATCCTCGCAGGTGATGACGCGCTCGTCGCGGTCGATGTAGTTCGTCAGGCAGTTCAAGAGCGTGGTCTTGCCCGAACCCGTACCACCGGAGATGATGACGTTGCAGCGGACGCGGCCAATGATCTGCAGGACGGTCGCGCCTTCGGGCGTGATGGCCCCGAAGCGCACGAGCTGATCGAGCGTCAGCTTGTCTTTCTTGAACTTGCGGATGGTGAGCGCCGGGCCATCGAGCGAAAGCGGCGGCGCGATGACGTTGACGCGCGAGCCGTCGGGCAGGCGCGCGTCGCAGATCGGGCTCGATTCATCGACGCGGCGGCCGACCTGGCTGACGATGCGCTGGCAGATCGACAGAAGCTGCGAATTGTCGCGGAAGCGGATTTCGGATTCGATCGTCTTGCCGCCGACTTCGATGAAGGTCTGGCCAGCACCATTGACCATGATATCGGCAATGTCGTCGCGCGCCAGCAGCGGCTCGAGCGGACCGTAGCCCAGCACGTCATTGCAGATATCCTCGAGCAGTTCCTCCTGCTCGGAGATCGACATGGCGAAATTCTTGATGGTGATGATATCGTTGACGATATCGCGGATTTCCTCGCGCGCGCTTTCGCCATCCAGCTTCGAGAGCTGCGAGAGGTCGATCGTATCGATCAGCGCGGAAAAAACCTGCGCCTTGGTATCGTAATATTCGTCCGTGCGGGCGGGGCGCTTGCGCTGCGGCGTCTGCATCGGCGGCGGCGTCACCTGCTGGCGGACAGGCTCGCGCGACGGCTCGACAAGCACCGCGGGACCGGATGGGGCGGCAGCCGGCATCGGTGGCGGCGGAGCGGCGATACCGCCGGCACCGGCCTTTCCGAAACCATCATTTCCGCGTTTTCCGAACATTGAGCCGATCCAATTCTACTCGTTTACTTGCGCTTCAGAAGGCCGAGAAGGCCGCCCTTCCTGGATTTCTTGATTGCCACGCGACCGGTGACGATGTGCGAGATCTGCGAAAAGGTCTCCGCCGTCGGAGATTTCGGATCGACCTCCGAAATCATCCGGCCACTGTTGGCGGCGTTGCCAAAGAGGCCGATATCGAAGGGAATGATGGCAATCGGCTCGACTTCCAGCGGTTCGCAGAAATCGGAAATCGAGATTTCCGGCCGCTTCGGCATACCGACCTGATTGAGAATGAGATGCGGCAGCTTGTCGTTCGGACGTATCTTGCGGAGCGCATCCAGCATGTTCTTGGTGTTGCGCAGATTGGCAAGATCGGGAACCGCGCAGATAACCACTTCGTCAGCGCTTGACAGGACCGTACGGGTCCAGTCCGACCAGGCATGCGGAACGTCGAGCACCGTGACAGGCGCGCTGCGCTGCAGCACATCCATGACAGGCTGGAAGGCTAGGCCCTCGAAATCATAGGCACGGTCAAGAAGCGAGGGGGCGGCCAGCAGGGAAAGATGTTCCGAGCACTTCGTCAGCAGGCGGTCGAGGAAAACCTCGTCAAGCCGCTCCGGCGCAAAGACGGCCTCGGCAATGCCCTGGGCCGGGTCCTGATCGAAATCGATGTTCGCCGTGCCGTAGGGCAGGTCGAGATCGGCCAGGATGGTCTCGGTCGAGAACAGGTTCGAGATGCCGAAGGCGCAATTATGAGCGACGGTCGATGCGCCGACGCCACCCTTGGCGCCGATGAAGGCGATGCTGCGGCCAAGCGGCTCGGCTTCCGGATCGACGAAGATCGTCGCCATTGCGCCCATGATATCGGGCATGGCGACAGGTTGAACCATATATTCGGAAATGCCGTTGCGGATCAGATCGCGGTAGAGGCCGATATCGTTGTAATAGCCGACGATGATGACCTTGGTCGAGGGATCGCAGACGGCAGCGAGCGGAGCCAGTTCGGCGAGCAGGCCGGCGGAGTTCGCCCTGGTCTCGATGATAATCAGGTTCGGCGTCGGTGCGCCTGAGAACATGTTTGCGGCGGCAKCCGTGCCGCCGCTGGTGATGCGCAGACTGACTTTCGACATGCGCCGGTCATTGGCGCAACGCTCCATCACCCGCTGCAGTCCTTCGCTTTCGCAGAAGGCATGAACGGAGATGCGCGGCAGTGGCCGCATGTTTTCCAGTTCGCCCATGCGCATCGCTTCTTCGGCATGGCGGAGCTCGCTGGTATTCTTGATCTCGTAGTCGACGGTGCTCATCGTTCTGTCCCGCGGTACTCCTGGATTGCCTCGTTACGCTGCTCTGCGTCGATCGGGGTCATGCCGCGCGGAGCGACGAAATCTTCCGGATTGGCGACCTGGGCGGCGAGGTTGTTCTGCGAGGCGCAGCCGAAATTGTAATAATTCTGGTTCGTGAAATCGGCCGAGATATCCTTCGGCCATTGGCCGCACCGTGTCGTTACTGCCGTCATGCCGGTGAAGCTCAGGCGTATCGGCGCGGCATCGAGAAGGCCGGTTGCGGCGTAAGTCGTGTTGATGATCCTGTTGCTCGCAATGCCGCGCGAAGCAAGTTCAACGCGAACCTGGCTGCGCAGGGCGCGGGCCGCTCCTGCATTCGCCGATCCCTCCGGAGACAGGATGTAGACGGGGCCAGACGCGCGCGACACGTAATTTTGCGCAAAGCCGCGGATCAACTCGCGCTGGGCGATCGTTAGTCGGCGGTCGCTGGAGGCAACAGGAATGTCCACGGTTTGCTCGGCTTCCGTCACGACGATGGGATGGCGTTCCCGGTAGTCATCAGGAATACCGCCGGTCGTCAGCTGATCACGCGGGCCGGCGCAGCCAGAAAGAATTGCAACGGCGAGTGACGCAGCCACGAGCAGAGGCTTTGTCGTGCGGAAATGTTTCGCGCTCCAATGAGCCATCGCCTGATCTCTGTTCGTTTTCATCGGTCCAGACCGTGCTCCGCTCATTTGTAGATAAATCCGATAGAACCGTGGAACTGCGCATCGGCGACCGGCGCCTCGCGGCTGCCGTAAACCTTGTTGACGCGGTTCATGAAGAAGGCGGACGCATCGTTTTCCGGGCTGAAATTATCATCCGGCCGATTAAGCTGATTGCGCGCCACCGGACGCACCAGATAGGGCGTCGCGATGATGACGAGTTCCGTTTCCTGGCGTTCGACTCCCTTCTGGCGGAACAGCGTGCCGAGGAGCGGGATCTTCGAGACGCCGGGGGTGCCGTTCATCGTCTGGGAGATGTTGTCGCGAATAAGGCCAGCAAGAGCGATCGAGCCACCCGAGGGAAGCTCGACCGAGGTCTGTGCCGAGCGGCGCTGATAGGTCGGCGCAGCACCCGATACCGACGGCGCCGGCTCCGAGACGTTTGTGTTGATCTGCAGGCTGATGCGGCCGGATGAAAGGACCAGCGGCTTGAAGGCCAGATTGATACCGTAGTCATAGGGAACGACGGTGACGTTGCCGTTATTGTCTGTCGTCGAGTAAAGAACCTGACCGCCGGAATTGAAAGTCGCAGCCTGGCCGGAAATCGCCGTCAATGTAGGTTCGGCCAGCGTGCGGACGACCTTGCCCTGTTCCAGCGCATTCAGATAGGTCGAAATATCGTACTTGCCGATCGAGTTCTTGAAGAGTGCGGCGAGGCCGCCGCCAACGACGGATGTGGCGCTATCGGCGGACGGGCTGCCGAGCTGGGCGACCRTCATGCCCGAGGAATTGGTGACGAGATTGTCGAAGCCAAGCTGTTTCAGGACTTCACGGCGGACCTCGGCGATCGTGACCTTGAGCGTGACCTGGTCTTCGCCCTCGATCTTCAGGAGGTTGACGACCTGGGACTCCTGACGGCCTTCGTTAAACAGCGCAACCGAATTGTCTCCACCGCTGCCGGAAATACTTTGCGAGCGCGTCGTGGCCTCGCCGCCTTTCAGGAAGGCCTTGGCGAGCGCTGCCGCCTGCGTGGCGTCCTGAGGTGTGCGAACGGTACCGGTCAGTACGATATTGTCGGAAACGATCTCGACCTTGATGGCGGAGTCCGGGATAAAGCGGCGCAGATTGGCCTCGAGACCCGAGACGTCGCGTTCGATCTCGACATCGAGGCTGATGACCTCTTCGCCGCTGGCGCCGAACACAAAAATATTGGTCTGCCCGACCTTCTTGCCGAACAGGTAGATGCGCCGCGAGGTGCGGGTCACGGCATCGGCCATGACCGGATCGGAAACGAGAATATCGTGCGCGTCTTCAGGCAGATCGACGACAACGGCCTTGTTGAGACCGAGCTTCACACGGCGATGTGCGCCGGGGCCGCCCTGCGATATGCGGATGAGGCTTTCCGACGCGGCATTGGCCTGTTCGATGCCCGAGGATGCGATGAAGGAGAGCGGCGTGATGCCGGCGGCAGCCATTGCCAGGGAAAGGCAGCCGGTGAGGAAAAGCCTGGTGCGCTGTGTCGAGTTGCCCATCTGCATTTCCTTTACTCCGGCTTTACTGAGCCGGTGGCATCCGTGACGATGGAGCCGGACTTGATGACCTGGATGAGTGCGCTGCCGTTGTCGCCGCTGAGCAGATAGTCTGCCGCGCTGGTGTCCTGCTCCTGCGCATCGGCGACCGACCGCAGGGCAAGCGAAAGGCGATCGGCCATCTGCTGGGCGACGGCCAGAACCTTGGTCTGATCGGGGGTCAACTCCAGCGTTGCGGTGGTGCCGACCGCTGCCTTGGTGCCGTCTTCCTTTTCTTCGATCTGCTGGTCGATGGCGAGGACGCGAACGTTGCTCAGGACGGTTTCGGTTATGTATTTGTCGCTGCCCTGCCCCTTGCGCACCATGATGACATCGACACGGTCGTTGGGGAGGATGAAGCCACCAGCTCCGGTCGAAACGGAGATTTCGGTCGCAACGGCGCGCTTGCCGGCAGGCAGCAGGGAGGACAGGATACGGCTATTGGAATCGGCGACCTTTTCCGGACGGATCGGCTCTCCTTCGAAGACCGGCAAGCGCACGACGGCCCCCTGCAGATCCTTGATGGCATCAGGCCGATMGGTCTCGGTAATGAAGCCCTGGACAACGCCATTCTGAGGCCAGGCCATCCAGTGGACGGCCTTCTCATCCAGTCTCGCGCCGACAGGAAGATTGGCGCTGGAGACCAGCACGTTGACGGTCGGCTCCTTCTCGATAACGGACTGGACTTTTGTTACGATGCCTMGATTGCCGGCCATGTTCATCGCAAGAAGACCGGCAAGGCCGGCTGCCACCACGGCGACAGCTAGAATAATAAGGCGGGCCGGTTTCATTGATCATTCCTTGGGGCACGACGCGTTCGCCCCGCAGAATGCTCAGGAATTGGTATAATTATGGTTAATGTAACGCTTAGATTTTAAGTTAACGGCCGATTAAAACGCCGTTATTTCAGGCTTTCCAGCGCGGCAATGAAGAGCGGCGAGGATGGGAACGCCAGGAAGCCGCCGATCGCAATGGCAATACCATAGGGAACTTTCTTGGCGAGCAGGAGCGAATTGGGAATGGGCAGTCCGATGGCCAATATCGTATTTGATTGTGACCGGATCAACAGGATTGCCAACGTCACCAAGCCGCCGATGACACCGACATAGGTCAGAAAAGACAGCAGAGCGGGATCGTAACCGAACCAGATCGCGGCCGCGCTCAAGAGTTTCGCGTCTCCACCGCCCATCACATTGAGGGCAAAGAGGGCAAAGCAAATGCCGAACACGATGGCGGCACCAAGTGCGTGCATTCCGATTGCGGAAAGAGCCAAGCCGCTCAGGGGGGCGAGCACGGCGAATGAAACTATCAGGATCAACGACACCCTGTTCGGGATGGTCATCGTCAACAGATCGGATATGGCAGCAAAAGCGAGGCAGAGCGGAAAAATCAGAAGGATTGCGGCTACGATCATCTTCTCACTTGCCCAAGTTCTCATCTACCCAAAACGAACAGGCTCACGGGCGTTCGCTCGTGAGCCTGTTTCACTTCCAACCAGAGCTGGGCTCCAGCAATTATCAAGGCTTCACAGCGTCGTCCAACTTGTTGCCCAGCTCGATGAACGTAGAGTTCAGCTTGCCGCCGAGCGTGGTGGCGCCTGCAACGAGGGCTACGGAAATGAGGGCGGCGATCAGGCCGTATTCGATTGCGGTCGCGCCGGATTCATCCTTCAGAAAACGGCTAAAAAGCTTGGTCATGGTTACCTCTAACTCCAGTTGATGTTCAGCACGTCCGCCAACTGTTTCCGTTGATCGGATGGCTGCAACCTAGCGAATGGCCGTTTCCATCGACTTAATGAAATGCGTTAACAAGGTGTAAACGAGACAACCGGACCGGTCAGAGTAAGTAATTCCTTATCGCATTGCTTACGTTTCTAGTGAAACTCCGGAGGAAACGTGGAACAATAGCTTACAGGCATCCAGAAATGGCACGAATTTCCGCAGCCAGTCGATCTCTCGCCACATCGGCTCGTGCCGAAACGATCCAATGCGTTTCACTCATGAACATGGCACGGAGAGCTTAAAGCTTCGTTCACCATTTTTTTCCATTCTATCTGCAATTTGCATAGCGATCGTGAAAGAGGCCAAAATGCCATCGAACGGCAAGACCGTTTTCTTTGCCTGGGTGATTGCGGCTCTTACGGCATACACAGCCTCCGCCCAGGAAGACATGCTGCGCGTCTATATGGATCACGCGCGCGTCCTGAAACTCGACCGGCCGGTCAGCAAGGTCATCGTCGGCAATGCCAAGGTTGCCGATGCGACGGTCGCCGACGCGAGGACAATCGTATTGACGGGCCGCGCCTTTGGCACGACCAACATCGTGCTGCTCGATGGTGACGGCAACGCCATTCTGGACGAACGCATTCTCGTTTCCATCGATGAAGGCAATACGGTGCGCGTCTATCGCCAGACGGAGCGCTCGGTTCTTTCCTGCACGCCCAATTGCGAGCAGCATTCTCAGCAAGGTGAAGCCACTTCTGCAAACTAGKCAATATCATCGGAATTCACGCGCATTCGTTAAAATAGCTGCTCCGACCTGAAACGGAAAATCAACGAACGCGCCCTAGTGTGACGCTCGAAGAACATTTTCGAGGCCAGACTATGGCGATCAGTGAGCAGGAGACGGGCAAGGTGCGTGCGTCCCTCCGTTTATCCAGACTTCGCGCCCTGGCCCGCTCGCGCGACGGCTCCGCAGCGATCGAATTCGCGCTGCTCGCCATTCCCTATTTCGTCGTCGTATTCGCCATCCTGGAAACCTTCATCGCCTTTGCTGCGGAAGAACTCGTCTCGAACGCCGTCGATACGATGAGCCGCCAGATGCGGACAGGGCAGATCACCTTCGTCGATCCCACGCGTGCGGGCTATAAGACGCAGACCCAGTTCCGGCAGGCCTTCTGCGATGAAATCTCGATCATCATCCGTTGTTCGCAAACGGAGGCGGCGACACCCGGCAAGCTCTATCTGGATGTGCAGAGCTTCCCCACCTTTGCTGCCATGCCAGTAGCGATCCCGAGAATGTCTGCGGATAAATATTCCGATCTGAAAATTTCAGCCTTTAAGTTCACGCCTGGCGGCCCCGGTTCAATCAACATGCTGCGTGCCTATTATCGCTGGTCCATCATCGTCGATCTCGTGCGTCCCTACATTACGGGGCTTCGTCCGGTTGGCAGTTCCATGCCGAGCGAATATTTGATCGTCTCGACGGCCGCCTTCCAGAACGAGCAGTATCCATAGTGGCCCGCCGCGGACTTCTCATATGGCTGGGTTCGACGGCGCGGCGTTTTGCACGCGACCGGAAGGGCGTCGGCGCCATCGAGTTTGCCATCATCTTCCCGGTTCTGGTCATGCTCTATCTCGGCGCATTCGAGATCACGGTCGGGCTCAGCGTCAGCAAGCGCACGACACGCGCTGCCGGCTCGATCGCCGATATCGTCACCCAACAGCAGAGCGTCACAAAGAGTTCTCTTACAGATATCGCTAAAGCCGCGCCGCCGATCTACTCGCCCTATAACAGTTCGGATATGCTGGTGAAGGTCACCGCAATCCAGATCGACGGCAGCTCCAAACCTACTGTCATGTGGTCCTGGGCGTCAAAGGGGGCAGCGCCTTATGCCAAAAACAGCACGGTTTCCGACGTGCCGACGGAAATGAAGAAGGCCAACAGCTTCCTCATCCGAAGCGAACTCAGCATACCCTATACACTATTCGTCTTTGCGCCCAACTTCATGCCTGCGAAGATGCGCACGATCACGATCGGCCGCAGCTATTTCTATCGCCAGCGACAGAACGAAAATATCCCCTGCGGGGACTGCTAGCGTATCACGATCCCTGGTATCCGCCTGCCACGCTGTCGATGAATGTCGTTATCGCAAACCACTGCACACTTTGCGCAACATGCTTTCTATCTGGCGCATGTCGTTATCGCAAAACTGCTGCACACTTTTGCGCGACATGCTCTGGCGCTTCCACACCTCAAATTTGYCAAGCGGTTCCCGTCATTATATGGCTGGGCGCCAGTCAGATCGTTCCAGCTTTACGCTGGCGACAGCAGATAATACGGGTGAAAAATGGCGCGTGCCTTTCTCTTCGTTCTGGATTCCTTCGGTGTCGGCGGAGCGCCGGATGCCGCAGCCTATGGCGATGAAGGCGCCGACACGCTTGGCCATATCGCCGAATTCTGTGCCGCCGGTGCTGCCGACCGAGCAGGCCTGCGTTCCGGCCCTCTTGCGCTCCCGAACATGTCGGCACTCGGATTGTTGCATATTGCGCGAGCCGCCACCGGGCAGTTTCCGGCCGGCATGCCACTGCCGGACACGATCTATGGTGTCTATGGCGCCGCCAACGAAACCTCGCGCGGCAAGGACACACCATCGGGACATTGGGAAATCGCCGGAACGCCCGTCACCTTCGACTGGGGCTATTTTCCGAGCGAGGGCGATGCCTTTCCACAGGAACTGATCGAAGCGCTCTGCCGTGCAGCTGATGTGCCCGGCATTCTTGGCAACTGCCATGCGTCGGGAACCGATATCATCGCCCGCTATGGCGAGGAGCATATGCGCAGCGGCAAGCCGATCTGCTACACGTCAGCGGATTCCGTCTTCCAGGTGGCGGCTCATGAGGTCTATTTCGGCCTCGACCGCCTGCTCAACTTCTGCCAGATCGCCCGCGGTCTTCTCGATCCCTATAATATCGGCCGCGTCATCGCGCGCCCCTTCATCGGCCAGAGCGTTGCGACCTTCCAGAGAACGGGCAACCGTCGCGACTTCTCGGTGCCGCCGCCGGAACCGACGCTGCTCGACCGGCTCGTTCAGCACGGCCGCAATGTGCATGCGGTCGGCAAGATCGGCGATATCTTCGCCCATCACGGTGTTTCCCGGGTGATCAAGGCCAATGGCAACGATGCCCTCATGGATGCGACACTGACTGCGATCGACGAGGCGGAGGACGGTGATCTCGTCTTCACCAATTTCGTCGATTTCGACATGGCGTACGGTCATCGCCGCGATGTGCCGGGTTATGCAGCCGCTCTCGAAGYCTTCGACGCACGCCTGACGGAAGTTCACAAGAAGCTGCGGGCCGGCGACCTCGTGGTTTTGACCGCCGATCACGGCTGCGACCCGACCTGGCGCGGCACCGACCATACGCGCGAGCGCGTGCCTGTTATCGCCTACGGTCCCGGCATCAGATCGCGCTCTGTCGGCGTGCGTCGGACCTACGCCGATATCGGCGAGAGCATTGCGCGGCATCTCGGCATTCCCTCGGGGCCGTATGGAAGGAGTTTTCTGTGACATCGCATTTGAAGAAGGTCGAGTTGCACTGCCATCTGGAGGGTGCCGCCCCCCCTGCCCTGACCGAGGCTCAGGCGCGTAAATACGGTATCGACATCAGCGCCTATCTGCAGGACGGCGCCTATGTCTGGCACGATTTCGCGAGCTTTCTGGAATGCTATGACAAGGTTTCCGAGGTCTACAAGACCGAGGATGACTATGCGCTGCTGACGGAAACCTATCTCGAAGAGCTTGCCGGCATCGGTACGATCTACAGCGAACTCATCGTTTCGCCCGATCACGGCAAGCGTATCGGTCTCGGCGCGGATGCCTACATTGCGGGCGTGTGCGAAGGCATCCGCCAGGCGAAGGCAAAAAGCGGCATCGAGGCGCGGCTAATTGTAACAGGTGAACGGCATTTCGGCCCTGAGAGCGTGATCGGCGCTGCCGAATATGCGGCGAAGACCAATAATCCGCTGATTACCGGTTTCAATCTTGCCGGCGAGGAACGGATGGGCCGCGTCGCCGACTATGCGCGCGCCTTCGACATCGCCCGCGATGCAGGGCTCGGCCTGACCATCCATGCCGGCGAAGTCTGCGGTGCCTTCAGCGTTTCGGATGCACTGGACGAGGTGCGCCCCTCGCGTATCGGCCACGGTGTGCGGGCAATCGAGGATGCCGATCTCGTCAAGCGGCTTGCTGACCAAGGCACGGTGCTGGAAGTCTGCCCCGGCTCGAATATCGCGCTCAAGGTTTTTCCGGATTTCGCCGCGCATCCACTGCGCAGGCTGAGGGATACGGGTGTGAAGGTGACGATCAGCTCCGATGATCCACCCTTCTTCCACACGTCGCTCAAGCGGGAATACGAGCTTGCCTCGGAGGCTTTCGGCTTCAGCGATGCTGAAATCAATGCGATGACGCGAACGGCCGTCGAGGCGGCTTTCGTCGATGAAGAGACTCGCAAAGCGTTGCTCGCCCGCCTCTAGAGGTGGACGGGATTGTTAATGCTCCAGGCAAATTCACCTCTGCTCTTGCAGTGGAGGCAATTTCCATGGAAAAAACACCCGATAAGAACAAAGAATTGGAAGGTTTCTCCTATGGACGGCGTCACAGTCATCGATCACCCGCTCGTGCAGCACAAACTCACCATCATGCGGCGCAAGGAAACCTCGACAGGCAGCTTCCGCCGGCTGTTGCGCGAAATCTCGACACTGCTCTGCTATGAGGTGACGCGCGATCTGGAACTGACGATGGAGACGATCGAAACGCCGATCCAGGAGATGCAGTCGCCGATCCTCGAAGGCAAGAAACTGGTTTTTGCCTCCATCCTGCGCGCCGGCAACGGACTGCTGGAAGGCATGCTCGATCTCGTGCCTTCCGCCCGCGTTTCCCATATCGGCGTCTATCGTGATCACGAAACGCTGCAGCCGGTCGAATATTACTTCAAGGCGCCTGAGGATGTCGCCGAGCGCCTGATCATCGTCGTCGACCCGATGCTTGCGACCGGCAATTCCTCGATTGCCGCCATCGACAAGCTCAAGGAGCGCGGCGCGCACAATATCCGCTTCCTCTGCCTGTTGGCCGCTCCCGAGGGGATCAAGAACTTCCGCGCCGCCCATCCGGACGTTCCTGTTTTCACGGCGGCGATCGACAGTCATCTGAACGAGAAGGGCTATATCGTGCCCGGTCTCGGCGATGCCGGCGACCGCATGTACGGCACCAAATAATTTCGATTTCCTTTACCAATTCGAAAGACTTGCAAGGCCCGGGCGGTTCGTTCCGGGCCTTTTTTATGTTCCCGTTAGCAACTTTTCAGCACTTATGGCTTAGCTGCTTGAAGCGTGAGGTCMCGCATGAGGCGGGGTTTATACAGGAAGGATTTCTGTTTCATGCTCATGCGTACGGTCATATTTGCCAGCATCGCGGCTGCGCTGGCGACACAAGTGCCTTCTTTGCTCACCCGCACGACGCAGCAGCCCGGCAATACAATTTCCGCAAATTTCGTCTCGACCGAAGATAGCGCACCTGACGCGCCGGCCACGATCGGCGATGGCGGTATGACCCGCCTGCAGGCCGATGCGCAGGGCCATTATACCGGCAATTTCAGGATCAACGGCAAGCCGGTGCAGGGGCTGATCGATACCGGCGCCACCTATGTCGCGCTGAACGAAAGCCTCGCCCGCAGGCTGGGCTATAGCGGCAACCAGCTCGATTTCCGTTATGCGGTCAATACGGCGAACGGCCAGACCAAGGCGGCGCACGTGATGCTCGATCGCATGGAAATCGGCGGCATCCGCGTTCGCAGCGTCGAAGCTTTCGTGCTGAAGGATGAGGCGCTGAGCGGCACGCTTGTTGGTATGAGCTTCCTGCAGAAGCTTGCTTCCTACTCTGTTGCCGACGGCTCCCTCAGCCTCAAGCAATAAATCCCATCAGATACGGCCGGCGATGACGGGCGGCAGCGCCGGTTTTTCGTCGGCAATGCGATAGTTTGCTGCAAGTGCGACGACGGCCCTTTCGGCCGAAGCCTCGTCGGCAGCGTGAACGAGGGCGATCGGATCGCCTTCATTCACACGCGTTCCGAGCGGCTGCAGGCCGGTGAAGCCGACGCTGTGGTCGATCCTGTCAGCCGGATGGCGGCGGCCGCCACCAAGATCGATGACGCTGACGCCCAATTCACGCGCATCGCAGGCAGCGAGCCAGCCGGCGCGGGACGCCGGAACGGGGCGCTCGACCGGTGCCCGGCGCAAATAGGCATCCGGCCGTTCCAGAAGATCGGCCGGGCCGCCCAGCATATGCACCATGCGGGCGAAAATCTCCGCAGCCCTGCCGGAGGAAAGCGCTTCCTGTGCCCTGCCCTCCGCCTCGAACAGCGAGCCGGCAACGCCGGACTGCACGAGCATTTCGGCGGCAAAGGCAAGCACCACGGTTTCAAGGCGGGTGCCGGCCTTTCGGCCTGCGAGGAAATCGAGACAGTTGCGCACTTCCACCGCATTGCCGGCGCTATCGGCAAGCGGCTGGTTCATGTCCGTTATCAATGCCGATGTCTTCACGCCCGCGCCATTTGCGACCTCGACCAGCGAATGCGCCAACACGATTGCCTGCTCCGGATCGGCCATGAAGGCGCCGTTGCCGGTCTTGACGTCGAGCACCAATGTCTGAAGGCCGGCAGCAAGCTTCTTGGAAAGGATCGAAGCCGTTATCAGCGGGATGGAATCGACGGTCGCCGTCACATCGCGCACGGCATAGAGCCGGCCATCGGCTGGCGCCAAGGCACCCGTCGGGCCGATGATGGCGCAGCCGACATCCTTCACCACCTTGCGAAAGAGAGCGGCGTCGGGGTTGATTACATAGCCTGGAATGGATTCGAGCTTGTCGAGCGTACCGCCGGTATGGCCGAGGCCGCGGCCTGATATCATCGGCACCGCCAGACCGCAGGCAGCGGCAATCGGAGCAAGCATCAGCGAAACATTGTCGCCGACGCCGCCGGTCGAATGCTTGTCGGCGACCGGCCGGTCGATTCCCTCCCAGGAGAGCATGTCGCCGGAGCGCGCCATGGCGAGCGTCAGCGCAACGGTTTCGGTGCGCGACATGCCCTTGAACCAGACAGCCATGGCGAATGCGCCGATCTGGCCCTCCGACAGATTGCCGGCAGCCAGCGCCGCGATAAAGGCGTCGATATCGCCGGATGGAAGTTCCGCGCCATTACGCTTCTGGCGGATGATCTCCTGCGGGATCATCTCAATAGCTCGAGGCAGCCGCCGGCTTTGGCTCCGTGCCGCTGAGAACGGAAAGGATATTGTCGAGCAGGCCGGATGCTCCGAAACGGAAGGTTGAAGGCATGGCCCAATCCGGCGCCATGATGGTTTCGGCAAGGCTCAGATAGAGGGTTGCATCCGCAACGGTGGAAATGCCGCCGGCCGGCTTGAAGCCCACCTTGCGACCACTTTCTCTGATCGAGCGGATCATGATGTCGGCCGCCTCCAGCGTCGCATTGACGGCGACCTTGCCGGTGGAGGTCTTGATGAAATCGGCACCGGCCTCAATCGCCAGTTCGGACGCGCGGCGGATAATGGCGGCATCCTTCAACTCGCCGGCCTCGATGATGACCTTCAGCAGAACGGGCGCAACACATTCGGCGCGCACGGCCGCCACCATATCGGTCACCGCCTTCTCGTTGCCCGCAATCAGCTTGCGATAGGGAACGACAAGATCGATCTCATCGGCGCCGTCGGCGATCGCCTCGCGCGTTTCGGCCGCGACATCGGCGATTTCCATGTCGCCGGAGGGGAAGTTGACGACGGTCGCGATGCGGACCGGATGGCCCTTGCCGAGCACGATGCGGGCATGGGCGACGAAACGCGGCCAGATGCAGATTGCAGCGCTATTGCCATAAGGCGTCTGCGCGCGGGCGCAAAGCGCATCGATCTGCTCCTGGGTGCAGTCATCCGCCAGATTGGTGAGATCGAGAAGGGAGAGGGCAACAGCGGCCGTTTCCCGGCTGGAATGGCTATTCATTTTCGCTTCCTCCGCCGGCAATCATTTACCGGCAATCATTTCTTTCAGTATAGCGGCGAGACGGGCACCGCCAACCGGCGCCATATCCTTGGTTTCCTCGTGGCTGAGCTCGTTTCCGGTCATGCCAGCCCCATAGTTGGTGATTACCGAGGCGGCGGCAACCCTCAAGCCCAGCATTCTTGCAATGATGACCTCGGGCACAGTCGACATGCCGACCGCATCGGCGCCGAGAATGCGAGCCATGCGGATTTCGGCCGGGGTCTCGAAACTCGGGCCCGAGAACCACATGTAGACGCCGCTTGCGAGCGGGATACCAAGCGTCTTGGCGGCATCTCGCATCGCAGCCGAAAGCTCCGCATCATAGGCATTGGTCATGCCGACAAAACGGCGGTCGCTCTCTTCACCGATCAGCGGGTTCATGCCGGAATAGTTGATGTGATCGGCGATCTGCATCACCGAGCCGGGCGCAATGTCGTCTTTCAGGKAGCCGGCCGAATTGGTGAGGATCAAGTTCTCGACGCCGAGGGCGTGTAACACCTCGATCGGCAGGCGCATGGCGTTGGCATCGCCCTTTTCATAATAGTGGACGCGGCCCGAGAGCATGATGACCGGCTCCGAACCGAGATGGCCGGCAACGACGTTTYCTGCATGACCGGAGACCGCACTGACCGGAAAGCCCGGCAGGTCCTTGTAGGGAATGCACACGGCATCCGTGACCTGATCGACCAATGAGCCGAGGCCGGAGCCGAGTATGATGCCGTAGCGCGGCTTGAGCCCGCCGAGCAGAGCCGCGAGCAGATCGATGGTCGCGATCATCCGAGTTCCGTCTCGAAGCTGAAGGGAAGAAGCTCTTCCATGGTCATGGTCTTCTTCACCCCGGCTTCGTCGCAGAGATAGATCCTTGTGTCCTTGGAGGCGAATTCCGAAATCTTCTGCCGGCAGCCGCCGCACGGCGGGCAAAGCGGCAGTTTTTCGGCGATGACGGCCATTTCGACGATCTTCTTCGCACCACCCATGATCATCGCGCCGATCGCCGTCGGCTCGGCGCACCAGCCTTGAGGAAAGGAGAGGTTCTCGATATTGGCGCCGGTATAGACCTTGCCGTCCTCGGCGCGGATCGCGGCGCCCACCGGAAATTTGGAATAGGGCGCGTGCGCGAAGGCCATGGCGCCGCGCGCGGCTTCGAACAGATCGTGAGACATATCAACGCTCCTTCGTATAGGGCACGCCACCGGCCTTCGGCGGGATCGCGACGCCGATGAAGCCTGCGAGCAGGACGCAGGTCAGGATATAGGGCAGTGCCTGGAAAACCTGTACCGGCACTTCGCCGATCAGCGGTACCGATTTGCCCTGCATGAAGTTCGACAGCGCATCGAGGAAACCGAAGAGCAGGCAGGCGAACATGACGGGCACAGGCCTCCACTTGGCAAAGACGAGTGCGGCGAGCGCGATATAGCCCTTGCCCGCCGACATGTCCTTGATGAAGGCGGCTGACTGGGCGATCGCAAGATAGGTGCCGGCGAAGCCGCAGAGGATGCCCGCGCACATGACGGCGCGGTAACGCAGCCAACTCACCGAAATGCCCGCCGTATCCACCGCACCCGGATTTTCACCGACAGCGCGAAGGCGCAGGCCGAAACGTGTGCGATAGAGAACCCACCAGGAGAAGGGCACGGCGAGGAAGGCAAGATAGGTGAGGATATTGTTGCTGGAGATCACGCCGGCATAAAGCGGGCCGATGATCGGCACGTCGCGCATGGCATCGGCGCCCGGAAGCGTGATCGGCGAGAAGCGGGCGTCAGCTGCCAGCTGTGGCGTGCGGCCGCCCTGCCCGAACCAGGCCTGGCCGAGCACGATGGTGATACCGGCGATGAAGAAGTTGATGGCGACGCCCGAAATGATCTGATTGCCGCGATTGGTGATTGAGGCAAAGCCGTGCACGAGGCTGAGCGCCACCGAGCAGACCACGCCGGCGCCGAGGCCCGCCCAGGCCGAACCGGTGAGATAGGCGACACAGGCAGCAGCAAATGCAGAACCCAGCATCTTGCCTTCGAGACCGATATCGAAAATGCCGGCGCGTTCGGAAAACAGGCCGGCAAGTGCGGTGAAGATCAGCGGGATGGAGAGCCGGATCGTCGAGCTCAGAACGCTGATGAAGATTTCATAATAATCCATCGTCCGTTCCTCAGGCTCGCTTGAACTGCTGGTAGATGTGCACCATCGCCGGGCGGAACATATATTCAAGCGCACCGGCAAACAGGATCACCAGACCCTGGATGACAAGGATCATCTCGCGGGTGATGTTGGGCATTTCGAAGGAGATCCAGTCGCCGCCCTGGTAAAGGATTCCGAAAAGGATCGCAGCGAAGACGATGCCGAGCGGATGGTTTCTTCCCATCAGCGATACCGCAATGCCGACAAAACCTGCGCCACCGACGAATTCCACCTGCAGGCGGGCCGACGAGCCCATGACCGGGTTCAGCGCCATCATGCCGGCGAGCGCACCCGACAGCAGCATGGCGATGATGACGGTGCGCGCATAGGGAATRCCCGCATAGGCGGCAGCCGTCGGGCTGACGCCCAGCGTGCGCATATCGAAGCCGAGCTTGGTGCGCCAGACCAGCACCCAGACAAACCAGGCGGCGATCAGCGCGATGATGAAGGAGACGTTGAACGGCGCAGCACCGAGCTTGGCTCCGAACATCGTCATGATCCAGCCGAGCTTCGGAAGCTGTCCGCCTTCAAGGAAGGTGCGGGTTTCCGGCGCCATCTTGCCCGGCACGATCAGCACATGCACCAGCAGATAGACCATGAGGGCTGCGGCGATATAGTTGAACATGATCGTCGTAATGACGATATGGCTGCCGCGCTTGGCCTGCAGGAATGCCGGAATGAAGGCCCAGGCAGCGCCGAAGAGGCCGGCGCCGATGACGGCGATCGGCATCGTCACATACCAGGGCACGTAATTATCGAGCGCCAGTGCCACCAGCGCGCAGCCGAGGCCGCCAATATAGGCCTGGCCTTCCGAGCCGATATTGAAGAGGCCGGCATGGATGGCAACGGCGACCGAAAGGCCGGTGAAGATGAAACTGGTCGCATAATAGAGCGTGAAGCCGATGCCCTCGCCGCTGCCGAAGGCGCCCTCGATGAGAAGCGAGAGGGCGGCAAGCGGGCTTTCGCCGATCAGCCAGACGACGAAGCCGGAGATCAGGAAGGCGATGACCAGGTTCAAAAGAGGGATCAGACCGTAATTGATCCATCTCGGTAGTGTTACGGAAGCAGTGCTCATCGAGGCCTCACGCGGCAATGCCGGCCATCATCAGGCCGAGGGTCTGTTCACCGGCATCGGGCGTCTTCTCGCCGACCACATGGCCGGCAAACATGACAAGGATACGGTCTGAAAGGGCGCGGATTTCGTCGAGTTCGACGGAGACGAGCAGGATGGCCTTGCCCGCATCGCGCATCTCGATGATCCGGCGATGGATGAATTCGATGGCGCCGATATCGACGCCACGGGTCGGCTGGCCGATGATCAGCATTTTCGGATCGCGTTCGATCTCGCGGGCAACAACGATCTTCTGCTGGTTGCCGCCGGAGAAATTCGCCGTCTTCAGGCGCGGGTTCGGCGGGCGGATGTCGTATTTCTCGATCTTCTCCATCGCATCCTTGCGGATGGCGTCGAGATCGAGCAGCGGGCCGCGGCTGTAGGCAGGCCGGCGGTGATAGCCGAGCACCGAATTCTCGTATTCCTCGAACTTGAGGACCAGGCCCATGTGATGGCGGTCTTCGGGGATATGAGCGAGACCAAGCTCGCGCAGGCGCGCCGGATCGGCCTTGTCGATCGTCTGGCCGTCGAGCAGAATTTCGCCGGAGGCCGGCTTACGGATGCCGGCAATCGCTTCCAGCAGTTCCGACTGGCCGTTACCCGCGACACCGGCAATGCCGACGATCTCGCCGGCGCGCACATCGAAGGAGACGTTGTCGACCATCGTCACGCCTCTGTTGTCCTTGACCGTCAGGTTGCGGATGGAGAGCACGACATCGGCGGGCTTTGCCTCACCCTTCTGGACGCGCAGCAGCACGCGGCGGCCGACCATGAGTTCGGCAAGCTCTTCGACCGTGGTCTCGCTCGTCTTGCGGGTGGCGACCATCTCGCCGCGGCGCATGACGGAGACCGTATCGGTGATCGCCATGATCTCGCGCAGCTTGTGGGTGATGAGGACGACGGTTTTGCCCTGGTCGCGCAGCACGCCCAGGATACGGAACAGGTGATCGGCCTCAGCCGGCGTCAGCACGCCCGTCGGCTCGTCGAGAATGAGGATCTCGGCGCCGCGATACATGGCTTTCAGGATTTCCACCCGCTGCTGAAGGCCGACCGGAAGCTGCTCGATCACCGCGTCCGGATTGACCTCAAGACCGTATTCCRTTTCCAGCCGCTTGAGTTCGGCGCGCGCCGACGCGACACCCTTTGCCAGCAACGCTCCGCCTTCGGCGCCGAGCATGATATTCTCAAGCACAGTGAAATTTTCGACCAGCATGAAGTGCTGGTGCACCATGCCGATGCCGGCAGCGATGGCCGCCTGACTGTCCCTGATGATGATGGGCTGGCCGTTGACGCGGATCTCGCCGCTGTCGGCCTGGTAAAAACCGTAGATGATGGACATCAGGGTMGATTTGCCAGCGCCGTTTTCCCCGATGATGCCGTGGATCGAGCCCTTGGCAACGGTCAGGTTGATGTCCCTGTTGGCGTGAACGGCGCCGAATTTCTTGTCGATGCCGACAAGTTCGATAGCAGGCTGGTCTGTCACAGCAGGCTCCAAATAAGAAAAGGGCRTATGGCGAAAATCCTTGTCCGCCATACGCCCGATCTCAGTTACGACTCACTTCGGGCAGGCGTTGTCCGTGGTGTAGTCGTGAACCTTGATGGTTCCTGCGATGATGTCGGCCTTGGCCTTGTCGACGGCAGCCTGCATTTCCGGCGTGATCAGCGACTTGTTGTTGTCGTCGATCGCAGCGGCAACGCCGTCTTCCTTGACGCCGAGGGACTGGACGCCAGCGGTGAACTTGTCGTTCTTGGTATCATTGTAGGCGTTATAGACGGCGAGATCGACGCGCTTGACCATCGAGGTCAGAACGGAACCCGGATGCAGGTGGTTCTGGTTGGAATCGACGCCGATCGACAGCTTCTTGTTGTCGGCTGCGGTCTGCAGAACGCCGAGACCGGTCGCACCGGCTGCCGCGTAAACGACGTCAGCGCCCTGGTCGATCTGGTTCTTGGTCAGCTCACCGCCGCGGACGGGGTCGTTCCAGGCTGCACCCGTCGTGCCGGTCATGTTCTGGAAGACTTCGATGTCAGCCTTGACGGCGYGCGCACCCTGCTCGTAGCCGCACTCGAACTTGCGGATCAGCGGAATATCCATGCCGCCGACGAAACCGACCTTGCCGCTCTTGGACGCCATGCCGGCGAGAACGCCGACGAGATAGGAGCCTTCCTCTTCCTTGTAGAGGACGGAGCGGACGTTCGGCTTGTCGACGACGGAGTCGACGATGATGAACTTGGTGTCCGGGAATTCTGCAGCAACCTTCTCGACAGCCGAGGTCCAGGCGAAGGAAACGGCGACGACCGGATTGAAGCCGCGGCTTGCGAAGTTGCGGATAGCCTGCTCGCCCTGGGTGTCGCCGGTCGGTTCAAAGTCACGGTAGGCGATACCGGTTTCCTTCTTGAACTTTTCAGCGCCGTTAAAGGCAGCTTCGTTGAAGGACTTATCGAACTTCCCGCCGGTGCCGTAAACGAGAGCCGGCTTGATGTCGGCGGCAAGCGCCGTCGTCGACATCGCTGCCACGGCAAGGAGGGTGAGAAGGGATTTTTTCATGAGTGCAGCCCTGTTGTTGCTATTTGTTTGGGGTCCTCCCGCAAGCCTTTTCCAGGCATGTCTGCGGAACCACCGACCTCCCCCCGGAGGCCTGGCTGCGTGCATCCTTGCATGGCTCAACGAAAAATTCACGAGAAATTTTTCGGTTGGTAAAGATTTGCCATCATTGCCGAAAATCAGTCCTCGGGGGCTGAATTCTGGGCAAATCGACCGCTAAAATGCGGATTTTCTAACCAGTGCGGGCGCCGCACCGGCATCATTATCTTCGCGTTCTGGTAGCTGCCGGTTGCGCTCATCCACACCCTCCAGCACCATCTGTTACGCGGTAAAACGGCCTGCCACCGGCGGCTTCTTGTAGCCGATCATCCACAGCAGTAGCGACACTATCAGAAGCACGGCAAAGGCCGGCTGCAGCATCAGCCACTGAAAGATGAAGGCGTAAAAACGCGGGTGGACATAATAGGAGACGGACGACTGGAGCGCGACAAGCGTCGAGGGACTGACATCCTGCCATGCATCCGCCATCGGGGTCATGATCACTTCAGAGGAGGCAACGGACTGAATCGAATCGATCGTCCCGGCAATGACCGCAACTGCCAGCGCAACCAAGCTGGCAAGACGCAACAAAAAACGCATCGATTCCTCCGACGACGGGTAAGCCTTGATGTCCGGCGAGCCGCGCCATTCTCCACCCAAACCTAGAGATAGGCTTGGCGCGGGCACGGCGCAATGGACGGCATGCGCGCAGTTTTATCGGAAGAAGTCAAAAAACTGTTAGATTTGGGTTGATCGGCAAAAATTCTTGGGTATATATCGCGCCGTTCCGACGATTTGCTCCTCTCCAAGGCGCGAACGCCCAAAAAGGACAGGTGGCCGAGTGGTTTAAGGCGCACGCCTGGAACGCGTGTGTACGTGAAAGCGTACCGTGGGTTCGAATCCCACCTTGTCCGCCATTGGTTTTCTCTACATCATTGTGATTATTGGTATTTTTGCCGATTTCCAAAGTGGAATCCTGGTGGTGATCTCAGCAGCACGAATTCGACATTCGCGATGCAGCGGGCGCCGTCGCGTGCTTGCCTCCCACCCTTTCAACAATCGAGTAATGCCTTTTACCGGCATAGCGATCTGGCTCGGGGCCGCGCTTCTGCTGGTTCTATGGGCCTTGAAATACCTCAATCCTCACGGATAGCTTCATCCGCTGTTTATCGGATGCGCAAGTGCGAAGGTCTGTGACGTTGTTTACAAAGGGAAAAAATCCCGCTCCAAGCACTCCACACAATGGAGCGCATCTGGCATACCGACCTGATATCGACGGACTACGCGCCCTTGCCATCCTGCCGGTCGTACTTTTCCATGCTGAAATTCCCGGCATCAGCGGCGGATTYGTCGGCGTCGATGTCTTTTTCGTCATCTCCGGCTATCTGATGTCGTCGCTGATCGCCGGCGAGATGGCGAAAGGCGAGTTCAGCCTCCTGAATTTCTATCAACGGCGCATCCGCCGTATCTTCCCGGCCCTCTTTGCGATGATGGCGGCTTGCGCCATCGTCGCCTGGTTCGCCCTCATGCCTCTGGAGCTTTCATATTTTGCCAGGAGCATGACAGCCGCCGCCCTCTTCATGTCGAACGTTCAGTTTGCAAAAGAGGTGGGCTATTTCGATATTGGCGCGCAGATGAAGCCGCTGCTGCATACGTGGTCGCTTGCGGTCGAAGAGCAATTCTATATCGCCTTTCCCCTCGTCATGATCCTGTTTCAGAAGGTCGCGCCGCGGCGAATGGTTCCCTTCGCGCTTGTCGCCTTCGCCGCATCGTTCGCCGCCGGTATCGGTGTTTTGAACAGCGATTCGACAGCGGGCTTCTACCTTTCGCAATACCGGATCTGGGAACTTTTGATCGGCGTCATCATCGGCCTCAAGGCCATCCCCGAGGTGAAAAACGAGACGGGTCGGCAGGCATTGGCGGCTATCGGCCTCGTACTGATCGGCATTGCGATTTTCACCTTTACGGAGAAAACGCCCTTTCCGGGTTACGCCGCATTGCTGCCCTGCCTGGGCGCCGCCTTCATCATCCATGCGCGCGCAGGCAGCGGCATCGTCGGTCGACTTCTTTCGCGGCGGCCGCTGGTCTTTATCGGGCTGATTTCCTATTCGCTCTATCTCTGGCATTGGCCGATTATCGTCTTCACCCGCTATTTCGCGGGTCACGAGCTGACGCCGCTGCTGCGGTGCGCCGTGATCCTGGCATCGATGCTTGTTGCGGTCGCCTCCTGGCGGTTCATCGAAAGGCCGTTTCGTGGAAATTGGGGGCTGCTCACCGGCAAGCGGCTGCCGGCAATCGCGGCCGCACTGATTGGGCTTACGGCCGGCGCAGGGCTGCTTCTGGTCATGAGTGGTGGCGCACCGGGCCGATTGCCGGCCGACGTTCGGTCAATCTATGCGGCCACCTATGACCGAAGCCCCTTTTACATGGACGGCTGCTTTACCGAGTCGGATCACGAAGGCCCGTCAAACGCCGATATCGAAGCCGGCAAGGTCTGCGGCCTGGGCGATCCGAATGATGCTGGCCCCGACTTTCTGGTGTGGGGCGACTCGCACGCTGCTGCGATGGCACCGGGCATCGATGCCGCCGCCACTGCTGCGGGCTTTGGCGGCAGGTTCGCTGCACATGCGTCATGCCCTCCGCTGACCGACGTTGCGCTTGCGGGCAAAAACGATACGCGACGCTGCACGGCCTTCAACGATTCAGTGCGCGACCTCATCAAGCGGGAGCATATTCCACTGGTGTTCATGCTCGCCTATTGGCCGAAATACGTTCACAATTCAGAACTACCGAACCAGGGGGACTATTTCGATCCTTCAATTCCCCCGTCTGTGGCCGATTACTCGACACCGATCGCCGCGGCCCTGGACAAGACTCTCGCCGAGCTGAAGCAGGAAGGCGTCACGGTCGTGCTGGTTATGGACGTGCCCGAGATGGGGCATTTCGTGCCCGAGGCTCTTGCCAAGGCCAARCTCGACGGCACTTCGACGGATATCGCCCCACCCCTGTTCTACGTCGCCGAACGGCAGGCGCTCGCCCGCGCGATGCTGGAGAAATATGCCGATCAATATGGTGCAATCGTCGTCGATCCGCTGCCGGCCTTTTGCAACAACGATCGTTGCCACGCCTCGCAAAGCGGCGTGCCGCTTTACATGGATGCCGACCACATCACGGCGTCAGCAGCCAAGAGCCTCTTTTATCTCTTCGCGCCCGTTTTCAAGATGGCGCAAAACATTTGAGATCGCAGCGGGTCGCCGGTTGGAGCGTTCGTAGCGCTTCGTCGATACGCCGGCCAGCATCGCGAGGATGCTTGCGGTGCGTACATTCCCGGCACCGGTAGCCGGTCGAACTTCCAAAGGACCGCATCGACGCTGTCTTCCTCGCCCGGGCGATCATCTGCCCGTTGACGATCCGGCCGCGCTCGATGAAATCCGAAAGCGCCTCTATGAGCGCCTCATGCGGCGGGCGGCTCGAACGCCCTTCTTCACGCTGTCTCACCAGACCAAGCCCTTGTGAGTTTGTCGCGCAGTCGCCAAGATGCTCCGGACTTTCGATGCAAAGCCACTTCATTGCCAACAACACACACACGGGAGACCAGCAATGACGAATTTCAAGGCTGAAGACGAAGCGATCGGGACGATCGTTCTGATGGAGGAACTGTTTCAAAGCATGGTCAAGTCCGGCGTCCTGCCTGCAGCCGTTATGGCCGACGTCGTGCGCGGCGCAGTTGCGAGGCTGGATACGACCGATCATTTCGGCGCGGGTGCGGCTGTGCGCCACTATTTCGAAAGCTGGCTGTCGAAGTAGATAATCTCGCTGGGTGCATAGGATGCAGGTGATGCAGGGGCAGTTTTGGCCGCTCTATAGGAAATGTCAGATTCAATACCTGTCATGGCACCATCTGACATTTCCCACATTACCTATGAAAAACCCTATGCAAGTTATGTATCCTATGCATCTCGGGTTCGATCAAAAAAGACCTTCCGTTCCGGAAGTGCGCATGAAGCTGGTTCCAGCATCTAGCCATCGGCCGCGGCTTGGCGAAGGGCAAGCGGCACCATGTTTCCGTCCCATCCGGCAGACGGACAAACATGACCATCGGCGTTTCCTTGCCGCCATCGGGTAGATCATGGCGCAGCACATAGCCCAGAAGCGAACCGTCAGCGTTGCGATAGGGAAATACCATCGAGGGCGCGAACGAGCCCCATTCTGAGCCCTCGGCCGGCTGCCGATGCCGCCGCCGAGAATGCGGATGGCTTCGGGCAGATCGACGCCCTTCGCCTCCCGCACGAAATCAAGGACATCGCCTTGCTTGCCACAGCCGAAGCAATGGAAACGTTCCACTCCATCGTGCGCTATGAAGACC
The DNA here is from genome assembly GCF_056397645.1 of Rhizobium sp. 05L429. Classification (NCBI taxonomy): domain Bacteria; kingdom Pseudomonadati; phylum Pseudomonadota; class Alphaproteobacteria; order Hyphomicrobiales; family Rhizobiaceae; genus Rhizobium; species Rhizobium sp. 05L429. The sequence goes on from NZ_JBFTNV010000008.1 coordinate 211,358, forward strand.
TTGAACGACGGCGTGTCTTCGGCATGGAACGGGCAGCAGGTTTCGAACTCCCGCCCATTACGGCCGAGTTCGTAGCCGTATTGCGTGACGGTCGAAGACAGCGACACGTCACGCCGCAGACGTGCGATATCGTCRGGTTCGGCCGAGGATGCGTATGCATGTGTTCGCGACATGAAATTTTCCATGTGAGTTAAAGGCTTGATTTTCTTGGCCGGGGTCGTTGATGCATCGCCCGTGGCCCCCTCATCCGACCCTTCGGGCCACCTTCTCCCCGCTGGGGAGAAGGGGGAAACAGGCGCCGCGGTACGTCCCTTCTCCCAGTGGGGAGAAGGTGCGCGAAGGGCGGATGAGGGGGCTACAGGCACCAGGCCAGCCATCAAAAGACGATCTCAGCCCTCTCGATGACAGCATCGAACAGCACGTCGCCGCCGCGTGGCAGCATCGTCCGTCTGCGGTCCTTATCCGACCCTTCGGGCCACCTGACCGATGAAGGCGCTAGTCCGAAACCTGGAGGTTCCTATCGACGAAATCCTGCAGATCCGCCGGGCGGAACAGGGTGCGAGAACCGAGTTTCACGAAGGGAAGCTGGCCGGCCCTCATCTGCCGGTAGATGCTGGCGCGGCTGATGCCGGTCGTCGCTGTGACTTGCCTGATGTTCAGCAGAATTTTTGGGGTGACTTCCACGGTTTCTCTCCGAGTCTGGTTGTGTGCCTGACCGTATCCGTAAGGACGAAGAGTTATCGGGACGAAGTCACGCGGATGCGGTGGGGCATCTCCTTCGGCGCAACAGACATTCGCGGCTCCCTGGCGGCTCCCTGCCGGCATTTTCCCGAAGCCACCAAAAATGGATCGCGATGGCATGCGCTTGTCCGCGCTCCCGGTAAGGCTTGGCAAAGCAAAAGCCGGTAACGATCCGATGTGGCGCGATCCGGAGCGAGAGGGGTGGCAAGGGCTGCTGCCCGCCGGGACGCGACCATCCGGGGACCTACCATGAAGAAGCTCATCATTGCCGCCGCTTTCGCGGCATTCCTGCCTGTGATTGCCCAGGCGGAAACGCTGGAATTTCCGAGCGACGATCCGGTCGCGACCGTCACCATTCCCGACAACTGGGGGCCGAAGGAGACGGAGACCGGCATCGATGCCCAGTCCGATGATTCGGCGATCTATCTTTCGATCGACGTTGCCGATGCAAAGACGAGCGACAAGGTCATCGACGAGGCCTTCGCCTTCCTGCAGAAGAACGGCGTGACCATCGAGGAGAAGACCCAGAAGGAATCCGATGCCGAAATCAACGGCATGAAGATGAAAACCTTCGACTGGGATGGCACCGACAAGGAAGGCCCGGTCAATATCGGCGTCGCCGTGCTTTCGCCAAGCGAAGACAAGCTGCTGCTGATCACCTATTGGGGCACCAAGGGCAAACAGGACGCGCATGACGACGAGCTGATCGCCATCATCAGCTCGCTGAAGCCTGCCGGCTGATATACGCTTGAGATAATGGAAAGCGCCGCTCACGACGTGGCGCTTTTTTCATGTGTGAGAGACAGGCTTTGTCTTGACGCAAGACCGGACGCAAAACCGCTACACACTTGTACTGGAATTGCGGCCTTATGTAGCGTGATCACCAAAATAATTAATGTTTTCAGCTACCTAACATTCTGGCTGAGTTCAAGTCACTTTGGCATTCGCTTATTTGTATCGCCAAATTCATAGGCCTCTCTCTCCGAATCAAATCGGCACGTTCTTTTTATGTACTCCTCTAAAGATTGACGTTAAGAGAACATAAGAAGAACATTTTAGCATTTGTTCTCTCTTTTTCCCCGATATTCACTCATTTGCCTTCTCTGCGTCTCCCACGCTAGAGACTGATTGACCTGAAAGTAATTATGCTCAAGTGATTTTCACCATGAGCGACGATGCAGTTGAAATTGCTAAGGCTAAGATCGCGCAATACGAGGCCGAGATTAAGCGCTTGGAGCAATTTATCGAGATGGCCAACAGCCTTCTCGAAGATCGAACGATGTTTGAGCGCTATAAAGCCGAGCAAAAAGATAACACTGCGACGGCCAAGCAGATTGAACCACTTTCAGGTGTGAGAATCATCGCATCGTCATCCTCACCCACAGAGCTAATCTTGAAAGAGGCTGCTGACGTTCTCCGTCAAGAAGGCAAGCCAATGCTCGCCGCAGACATCTTCGACAAAGTAACACGACGCGGGGTGAAGATCGCGGGAATGAATCCCAAAGGGAACCTCACCGCTAAGTTTTCGCTTAAACGTGAAGTGTTTATTTTGGACAAAGAGACGAAGCTTTGGTCACTGGCTGAGTGGTCTAAGGATAAAACACAAGAAGCCTCCCCCGATCTTCTCGGATGAAGGCTTCTTTGGCTCACCGGCAGKAGCGCAATTCCTGCCAAGCACGGAGTGATGGATGGTGTAGCGCCATCACTCCCAATAACCGCTGCTACGCGGGCAGACTCGGCACTGCGTAGATGCCGAGAAGGAGGTCACGAGGATGCTTACGTACCCTCTCAAACAAAGCCCGAAAATGGGCTGCGTTTGGCTCATAATAGCTTAACCAGCAGCGGGCGGCGAAAGTCGCCCGCTTCGTATTTTATACCATAGGGGATTTTTGCCCTCAATGGATAACGAGCAAAAGGATTAATCTCCTATGGCTGAACGCATCCATTTGCCAAAAACGAAAACATTCTCCCACGCCATAACCGGCCTGCTTGGCAATTGCTTTAAACCAGCACGGCCTGATCGGTCCGGTCCTCGGTGCCGAAGAATTTCAGATAGCGTTCGACTTCCGCCGGTTCGCCGGTCGCCTTCTGCGGATTGTCCGAGAGCTTGACGGCCGGGCGGCCATTGGCGTCGCTCACCTTGCAGACGATGGATATCGGCAGGAAATCGGAACTGTCGTTCGGCGCACAGCCGGCGAAGTCATTCGTCAGGTTGGTGCCCCAGCCGAAGCTCATGCGGACACGGCCTTCGAAATGCTTGTAGGTATCGATGATCGCATCGACATCGAGGCCGTCGGAGAAGATCAGCAACTTCTGGCGCGGGTCGCGGCCCATCTTCTTCCACCAGTCGATGATCTTCTCGCCGCCTTCGACCGGCGGAGCGCTATCCGGGCGGAAGCCGGTCCAGTCCGCCACCCATTCCGGCGCATCGCGCAGGAAGGCGGCCGTGCCGAAAGCGTCCGGCAGCACKATCAGCAGGTTGCCGCCATAGAGCTTGTTCCAGTCGCGCAGCACCTTGTAGGGCGCGTTCTTCAGCTGCTCGTTCGTCTCGGCAAGGGCGGCGGCCACCATCGGCAGCTCATGCGCATTGGTGCCGACGGCCTCGAGATCGGAATMCATAGCCAGCAATACATTGCTGGTGCCGGTGAAGGCAGGACCGATGCCTTCCTTCAGCGCTTCCACGCACCAGCGCTGCCAGAGGAAGCTGTGGCGGCGGCGGGTGCCGAAATCGGAAATGCGCAGGCCGGGCAGTTCACTCAGCTTTTCCACCTTGGCCCACATCTTGGCCTTGGCGCGGGCATAGAGCACATCGAGCGTGAATGGCCCCATCGTCTTCATGGCGGCGCGCGAGCGCAGCTCGTTTATGATGGCAAGGGCGGGGATTTCCCACATGGTCGTTTCCTTCCACGACCCATGGAAATCCAGCACATACTGCCCGTCCTTCTTGGAGAGCTCATATTCCGGCAGCTGGAAATTGGAGAGCCAGGCGAGGAATTCCGGCTCGAAGATCTGTGCGCGACCATAGAAGCTGTTACCGGCGAGCCAGATCATCTCCTTCTTGGCGAGCCGCAGCGTGCGCGCGTGATCGAGATGCTCGCGCAATTCGCCCTCGTCGATCTGTTCGGCCAGGCGCACGCGCTTGGTGCGGTTGATCAGGGTGAAGGAGGCGCTGACATCAGGATAGAGCTTCCAGATCATCTGCAGCATCAGGAGCTTGTAGAAGTCCGTATCGATCAGACTACGGACGATCGGATCGAGTTTCCAGGTATGATTGTAGACGCGTCTTGCGATATCGGTCCTGGCCATGAAACTCCCGCCTGTCCGTCAATCCGGTCAAGTGCGGGCTGGCAACGGCCAGCGCACGAAACCGGCTCGTGCGCTTTCTTATCGAAAAATCGAGCTGCAAAGTCCAGAAAAAACAATAGGCAACGTCCCGCAGCAAGAACGGCTTCGGGACGTTGCTTAAATGTCTGACATCAACGCATTATTGTGCGGGTGCGGGTGCGGGTGCGGGTGCCGGGGCGGCAGGCTGGGCCGGGGCGGTGGCGCCACTCTGCGGCGCAGCTGCCGGGACCTGAGACTGCATCTGCTGGCCGGGCTGCTGAGGAGCGACATCATCGGCTTCCTTCTGGCCCCAGATTTCGACAGGGATCCAGACGAGGAAAGCCAGCACCAGTGCGGCAATCAGCACGGCCAGAATGCGACGGCCTGTGCGGCCCTGCTTGGCCTTGACCGGTGAAATTTCTTCTTCGACATGAAGCTTCTGATCGGACTTTTCCCAACGCGTTTCCGTTTGCGCCATGATCGTCTCCTTGCGCTGATCCGCAGGCCATGCCTGCAGAACTTCCGAGAAGAAACGAAGAGTGGCGTCGGATGGTTCCGAAGGGCTTTCCAGAGCATGTCGTTATCGCAAAACCGCTGCACAGTTTTGCGGAATTATGTCGCAAATGGAAAGCGCGAGGGTCGTGCACGTTCAGGCCCGAGAGGCCCAGCGGTTATTGTCTGCTTTGAAGGTGTCGTCGGCCCTCCGGGAGCCCCTGCGGGGCCAGGTCCATTGATGACGTGATCATGGGAGCCTCAAGTCCAGACCGAGCATACTGCTAAGGACGAAGGCGATGAGCCCCACGCCTAGTACCGCCAGCGCGAAGACTGCGGCCATCTTGCCGCCCGCGCGTAGTACCGCTCGCCTGTCTCCCTTCTCTCCTCGATCGTAATGCCACTTGATGGCGAAGAACATGGCCGCTCCTAAAGCGAAAACCTTGAACGTAACGAAGACTACAGGGACCCAATCCATATTAAGGACTCTCATGTGCATCAGCTACGCGCCTTATGATCTCATCTCAGGCAAACGCATACTTCCTATTATGCAACGCAGATATGTAATAGCAGGTGGCGGTTTCCTGGCCTGTCTCGTTGGGTTCGGGAATGACCGCTCAGGGCAGGAAACGGACATTGGCGGTGCTTGCTCAATAGTTCCGCGCTTTTGCGCGACGCGCACTACAGCATCGGCCCGAAAATCGGAATCGATTTTCGGGAAGCCTGATGCGGTGAATCAAGGAGTTAGAGCATCCTTTGTGCGTCCGAACGGACGCACGGCGCTCTAGGGCAATTCCAGCAAAAGTGGKAACCGGTTTTGCGTCCGGAATTGCAGAGAAAACAATAAGCTAGAGCATTGAAGGCGAAGCCGTTCTCGCCGGAGAGGCTCTAGTACCCCGCCTTGCGATCGACGACGAATTGCAGCGGCTCGCTGCGTTCGAAGCGGGCGATCTGGGCCTCGACATGACGGAAGAGCGCGTTCTCTTCCGAGATCGCAGCGTCATGCGGGGTGATGAAGACATTTTCCAGATGCCAGAGCGGATCATCTGCCGGCAGCGGCTCGACTTCGAAGACATCGAGCGAGGCGCCGCCGAGCACGCCGCCCTCAATCGCAGCAACGATATCGGCCTGCACCTGGCTCTTGCCGCGGCCGGCATTGATGAAGACCGGCTTGCCGAGGGCGCCACCCTGGCGCAGCCTGGTGAAGAAGGCCTTGTTGTAGAGGCCCGTCGTCTCCGGGGTCAGCGGCAGCAGGCCGACGACGATATCGGTCTTTGACAGGAAGGTATCGAGTTGCGGGCCGTCGAAGGTTTCGATGCCTTCAACCTCTTTCTTCGAGCGCGACCATCCGATCACGTTGAAGCCCATGACGCGTAGCTTGGCGACCGCATCCTGGCCGAGAATGCCGAGGCCCATGACGCCGACGGTGATGTCTGCAGCTTCCGGCGGGACGAGCTTGCCCCAGACCCGATCGCGCTGGTGCCGGTCATGCTCGCGCTGCAGGCGCAGGTGCATGAGGCACTGCATGACCACCCATTCACTCATGCGCGTCGTCAGGCTGCGATCGACGAAACGGACGATCRGAAGATCGGGCAGATCAGCGATGGACAGGATGCTATCGACCCCGGCACCACCGGAGAAGAGCACCTTCAGGTTCGGCGCGCGCTGGAAAATATCCGCATCAGGCTTCCAGAGCAGCGCATAATCGATGCTGGTCAGGTCGAGCGCCTTGCTGGCGGGATCGGCGGAATTGATGCTGCCGCGATCGGCAAAGGCGGTCTTCAGGATGCGGGCAACGGTCTCGGGGTCGAACTTGAGATCGACGAGAATGGGAGGTCTTGCTGACATGATCTTCTTTACTGCTGAACCGCAGGCGTGGACACCGCCTCGATATTGAAGGCGGCGGCCATCAACGCCTTGGTATAGTCATCCTTCGGTGCACGGAAGATTTCCGCTGACGACCCCTGCTCGACGACCTTGCCGAAGCGCATGACGATGACGTCATTGGCAAGCGCCTTGACCACTTTCAGGTCGTGACTGATGAAGAGATAGGCGAGATCGTGCTTCTTCTGCAGATCGCGCAGCAGGTCCACCACCTGCGCCTGCACGCTCATGTCGAGCGCCGATGTCGGCTCATCGAGCATGACGAAACGCGGCTTCAGCACCATGGCGCGGGCGATCGCGATGCGCTGACGCTGGCCGCCGGAAAATTCGTGCGGGAAACGCCAGCGGGTCAGTGGATCGAGGCCGACTTCCTCAAGCGCCCAGCAGACGCGCTGGTCGCGCTCCTCTGATGACAGCGAACGCTCGTGCACTTTCAGGCCCTCGGCAACGATATCGCCAACCGACATGCGCGGGCTGAGCGAGCCATAGGGATCCTGGAAAACGACCTGAAGCTGGTTGCGCAGGGGCCGCATTTCCGTGAATGAATAGCCTGCTATATCTCTTCCGACGAAGGAAATGCGCCCCTTCGACGAGATGAGGCGCGTGAGCGCGAGCCCGAGCGTGGTCTTGCCGGAACCGGATTCGCCGACGACACCAAGCGTCTGGCCCGCCCTCAGCGTCAGGTCGATGCCATCGACCGCCTTCACGTGATCGACGACCTTGCGCATGAGCCCGGCCTTGATCGGGAACCAGACCTTGATATCGCTGCCTTGCATGACGACAGGCTTGGAGGGGTCGGTCACCGGCGGTTCGCCGCGCGGTTCGGAGGCGAGCAAATGGCGCGTGTAGTCATGCTTCGGATTGGTGAAGACCTCTTCCACCGGTCCGGTCTCGACGATCTTGCCCTTGGTCATGACGCAAACGCGGTCGGCGAATTTGCGCACGATGCCGAGATCGTGGGTGATGAACAGCATGGACATGCCGTGCTCGCCCTTCAGCTTGCGCAGGAGTTCGAGGATTTGCGCCTGGACGGTGACGTCGAGCGCGGTTGTCGGCTCGTCGGCAATCAGCAATTCCGGCCGGTTGGCGAGCGCCATGGCGATCATCACACGCTGGCGCTGACCGCCCGAAAGTTCATGCGGATAGGCTTTCAGGCGCTTTTCCGGCTCGCGGATGCCGACCTGGTTCAAGAGCTCCAGCACACGGGTGCGCGCCGCCTGCCCGGTCATGCCCTGATGCAGGTCCAGGATTTCGGCAATCTGCCTTTCGATCGTGTGGAGCGGATTGAGCGATGTCATCGGCTCCTGGAAGATCATGGTGACGTCGTTGCCGCGAACTTCGCGCATTTCGCGGTCGGAGGCCTTCAAGAGATCCTTGCCCTTGAAGAATATCTCGCCGCCCGGATGGCTTGCCGAGGGATAGGGCAGGAGACGCAGGATGGAGTTTGCCGACACCGACTTGCCGGAACCGGATTCGCCGACGAGCGCGACAACCTCGCCCTTCTCGATATCGAAGGAGATACGGTCGACGGCAAGCGACGTTTCGCCGCCCTGATGGAAGGCAACGGAGAGATCGCGGACGGAGAGCAGCGGTTCACTCATTGGAACGTCTTTCTCGGATCGAAGGCATCGCGCACCGCTTCGCCGACGAAGATCAGCAGCGACAGCATGATCGACATGGTGAAGAAGGCCGTCAGCCCGAGCCATGGCGCCTGGAGATTGGCCTTGCCCTGGGCGATCAGTTCACCGAGCGAGGGAGAGCCCGGCGGCATGCCGAAGCCCAGGAAGTCGAGCGAGGTCAGCGTGGTGATCGAGCCCGAGAGTATGAAGGGCAGGAAGGTCAGGGTCGCGACCATCGCATTCGGCAGCATATGCCGCCACATGATGGTGCGGTTGTTGACGCCGAGCGCCCGGGCAGCCCGGACATATTCGAAATTGCGGGCGCGCAGGAACTCGGCACGCACGACGCCGACAAAGCCCACCCAGGAAAACAGCAGCATGATGCCGAGCAGAACGAAGAATCCGGGCGGCAGGATCGCGGCGATGATCAGCAGGATGTAAAGCACCGGCATCGAGGACCAGATCTCGATGAAACGCTGGAGAAGCAGGTCCGTCCAGCCGCCGAAATAGCCCTGGATGGCACCGGCCGTCACGCCGATGACCGCCGAGCAGATGGTCAGCACCAGGCCGAAGAGAACGGAAATGCGGAAGCCATAGATGACGCGGGCAAAAACATCGCGCGCCTGGTCGTCGGTGCCGAGCCAGTTGAGGTTGCCGAGCCTGCAGCCGGGATCATCGACGCCCTGCGGATAGGCCGAGCAGCGCTCCTGCGACGACATCAGCCAGAACGGAGCGGTCGGGGCCGAATGCGGGATGTTGGAATTGACCGACTGATAGGAATAGCGGATCGGCGGCCAGATCATCCAGCCATTGGCATTGATCTCATCTGCTATGACCGAGGAACGGTAGTCCGTCTCGGCGAGGAAGCCGCCGAACTTMTCCTCGGGATAATCGATGACGACAGGGAAAAGGATCTCGCCCTTGTAGGAGGCGATGATCGGCCTGTCGTTGGCGATGAACTCGGCCATGAGGCTGAGCACGAAGAGCACGAGGAAGAGCCAGAGCGACCAGTAGCCGCGCCTGTTTGCCTTGAAGTTCTGCCAGCGGCGGATGTTGGTCGGCGACAGAAGGCCTTTGCGGGGCGGGCGGACGGGCGCTGATGTCGTCGGATTTGCGGCGGCATCCATCAGACGTCCCTCCGCTCGAAATCGATGCGCGGATCGATCCAGGTGTAGATCAGGTCCGAGATCAGGCCGACGAAGAGGCCGAGCAGCGAGAAGATATAGAGCGTCGCAAAGACGATCGGATAGTCGCGGTTGACGACGGAGAGGTAGCCGAGGCGGCCAAGGCCGTCGAGCGAGAAGATRTTCTCGATCAGGAGCGAACCGGTGAAGAAGGCGGAGATGAAGGCGGCTGGAAAGCTCGCGATGATGATCAGCATGGCATTGCGGAAAACGTGGCCGTAAAGCACCTGCCGCTCGTTCAGACCTTTGGCGCGCGCGGTGATGACATACTGCTTCTTGATCTCGTCGATGAAGGAATTCTTGGTCAGCAGCGTCGTCGTGGCAAATGACGCCAGCGACAGCGAGATCAGCGGCAGCGCGAGGTGCCAGAAATAATCGAGCGGCTTCTGCCACCAGGAAAGCTGGTCGAAATTATCCGAGACGAGGCCGCGCAGCGGGAACCAGTCATAGAAGGAGCCGCCGGCAAACAGCACGATCAGCAGGATGCCGAACAGGAAGCTCGGCACGGCATAACCGACGATGATGACGGCTGATGTCCAGACATCGAAGGAAGAGCCGTCCTTGACCGCCTTTCGGATGCCGAGCGGAATGGAGATGGCGTAGGAAAAGATCAGGATCCAGATGCCGAGCGAGATCGAGACCGGAAGTTTCTCGATAATCAGATTGAGCACGGTCGTATTGCGGAAGAAGCTCTCGCCGAAATCGAAGCGGATGTAGTTCCACATCATTTCGCCGAAGCGGGTCAGCGGGGGTTTGTCGAAGCCGAACTGTTTTTCCAGCTTGGCGATCAGTTCCGGATCAAGACCTTGCGCGCCGCGATATTTGGAACCGGCATCATCGAATTGCTGGCCGGCATCGCCACCGCCGCCGAGGCGCTGGTCGGCGCTGTCGGCTTGTCCCGTCAGCTGGGCAATGACCTGCTCCACCGGACCGCCAGGGGCGAACTGTATGACGATGAAGGAAATTGCCATGATGCCGATGATCGTCGGGATCATCAGAAGCAGGCGGCGAAAAATATATGCCCCCATCAGCGTGCGCCGATCCGATAGGCAGCCGCTATGCTGCGACGTTCAGTTTTCGCCAATTCCCGTCTTTCCTTTCGTCCGTCCCATGCAGCTATTGCCTGATTCGCACATAATTTGGACGCCCCAGGCATTCGATGGCAAGAATTTCCTTGTTGCCGGCCTATTTGCCGGCATTGGTGGACCACCACACGCCAGGCATGCCGAGCCCATATTCAGGCAGTTCGGCCGGATGCATGATGCTGTTCCAGTAGGCAAGGCGCGAGGTGCGTGAGCCATAGCTCGGAACGACGATATGCTTGGCAAGCAGCACGCGGTCGAGTGCCTTCGTCGCCGCCACCAGCTCGTCGCGGTCCTTGGCGAAGATCACCTTGGGAATGAGAGCATCGATGGCGAGATCGCTGATGCCGCTGTAATTCTGCGAGCCGACGCGCTTGGCGGCATCCGAGCCCCAATATTCGGCCTGCTCGTTGCCGGGATTGATGGATTCGGCCCAGCCGTTGTACATGACGTCGAAGTCACGGGAGCGCCAACGGTTGGTAAACTGCGACGGCTCGATGCTGCGCACACTTGCATCGATGCCGATCTTCTTCAGGTTCTGCGAGAAGGCGAGCGCGATCGGCTCGATCGTCGGTCCGTTGAGCAGGATTTCAAAAGACAGCGGCTGGCCCGTCTTCACGTTGACCATACGGCTACCCTTCAGCTCGTAGCCCGCCTCCTTCAGCAGGCCGATTGCCGTGCGCAGGTTGTCGCGAAGCTTGGCCGGATCGCCGGCAACCGGATTGGTATAGGGCTTGGTGAAAACATCAGGTGGAACCAGATCCTTGACTTCATTCAGGATTTCGAGCTCTCGGCCTTCAGGCAAGCCCGAAGAGGCAAGCTCGGTTCGGAAGAAGAAACTGTCGATCCGCTCATAGGAGCCGTAGAAGATCGTGCGGCGCAGCTCCTCGAAATCGAAAGCATAGTTCAGCGCCTCGCGCACCTTCTCGTCGGCGAACTTGTCACGGCGCAGGTTGAAGATGAAGCCGACCATGACGCCGACCTTGCGCATCTCGTTTTCAACTTCCTCACGCTTGATGCGCCCGTCCTTGACGGCCGGGAAATCATAGGCGGTGGCCCAGCGCTTGGCGGCATTTTCCCACCAATAGTCGGTATTGTTCGACCTGAAAGCTTCGAACATGACGTCGCGATCGGCATAATAAGTGTATTCGATCGCGCCGAAATTGTTCTGGCCGACATTCACGTTGAGGTTCTTGCCCCAATAGTCGTCGCGCAGCTCGTAGCGGATCTTCGATCCCGGAGTGACGGAGACCATCTTGTAGGGGCCGGAGCCCATGGGCATTTCCAGCGAGGTGCGTGAAATGTCGCGTGGTTTCCCATCTGCGCCGTTCGCCTGCCACCAGTGCTTGGGTACGATCACCAACTGCCCGACGGTCTGCGGCAGTTCGCGGTTGTTGGGTTCGTCGAAACTGAAGGTTACCTCACGATCGCCCGTTTTTTCTGCCGACTTCACGTGGCGATAATAGAACTCCATCTGCGGATCGTTCTTTTTCGCCTGCTCGAAGCTGAAAACGACATCGTCTGGCGTCACAGGCTGGCCGTCGGCCCATTTGGCCTCGGCGCGCAGGCGGAAGGTCGCCGAGGTCAGGTCATCGGGATATTTCAGGCTCTCGGCCAACAGGCCGTAGGACGACGAAAGCTCGTCGAGGGCCGGGGTCAGCAGCGTATCGAACACCGTGCCCAGACCGGCGCCCACCTCTCCGCGCGCAAGCAATGGGTTCAGCGTATCGAAGTTGCCTTCGTCCGAAAGACGCAGCGTGCCGCCCTTCGGCGCCTGCGGATTGACATAGTCGAAATGGTCAAAACCCTGGGGATGCTTGAGATCGCCGACCGTCGAAGTCCCGATCCGCCATCCATCCGCATCCTGTGCAAAAGCCCCGATTGCGAGAGACAGAGACGCTGCCGCGGACAGAAGAAATTTCAGCGTCCAAGATGCCATTCACCAAACCCCTTGTTCTTTTTAGCTTCGTCGAGAATACGGGAAATGCTGGCAAAAAACAGAAAAGAGTTCCGTTTTTATGCCCCTCGCGAAATTTTGACCTGATCATTCCGGTTCAGGGCGTCACTTCCTCGAGACGCTTGCGGAGCATGCGACGCAGCTCCCCGACGAGGCGCGGATCGCCCGAGCCATCGGGGTCATTGGCGGCCGCGACGACGATGCGCAGCAGCTCCAGGACGAGGGCGCCCAGGAGATCGACATCGCGCTCCACCGACGGTTCGGCATTCTTCAGAAGTGCGGTGATACTGGCGCGAAGCTCCGCACGCGATTTCGCMTTGCGCTCCTTGGGCACATCGCGCCGCGCAGCGAGAACCGGAAATTCCGGATGGTCCTCGATGAAGCGACCGAGCCGCGTGAAGATCGCATCGCCGATTTCGGCAGCGCTCTTGCCCCGTGTCTTCTGCGCGAGTTCGGCAAGCCCGCTGTTCAGATGCTGCAGGCGGTCTATGTGCAGCGCCTCGGCAAGGAGAGGCTTGGTCGGGAAGAACTGATAGAGCGAGCCGATCGAGGAATTCGCCGCCGCGGCAATCTCCGTCATGGTTGCGGCATCATAGCCTTTTTCGAGAAAGACCCTGGCTGCCGCTTCGAGGAGAATGGCGACGCGCTCATGGCCGCGCTGGCGCTTCGGCACACGGGTCTGCGGTTCGGGGCTTGATTTTTGCGAGGCTATCCTCGTATTTGTCATTGTGAGGATACCCTCATATTTCCTTCCTCCGGAGATTTCCCATGTCCCTTTATGATCCMAACACCACCGCACTTATTTCCATCGACCTGCAGGGCTTTATCGTCGGCCGGCAGCTTGCGCCCCACTCCGCCCAGCAGGTGATCGAGAATACCGCCGCAATCGCCGACAAACTGAAATCCGAAGGCGGGACAGTGATCCTCGTTACCGTCGGATTCTCCCCGGACTATGCCGATGCTGTCAACCAGCCGGTGGACGAGCCAGCGGTTTTCCCCGAAGGTGGCCTTCCGGCCGCCGCACTTGCGGCACCCGCGGAAATCGCCGCGCTCGCGGTCGACGTCCATATCGTCAAGCATCAGTGGAGTGCCTTCTACGGCACGGCGATGGATCTCCAGCTTCGCCGCCGCGGCATCAGGACCGTGATCCTGACCGGCATCGCCACGAATTTCGGCGTCGAGGCGACGATCCGCGATGCATTTGCCCATAATTACGCAGTCATCGCCGTCGAGGACGCAATGAGCACCTTCTCCGCCGAAATGCATTCGCTTGCCTGCGAGCGCATCCTGCCGCGCCTGTCGCGCATGCGCAAAACAGCCGAGGTTCTAGCCAATACATGATACTGCGGCGTCCCGCACCGCCTGCCAAAACATCGATTCACCAAAATTGCTTTTCACGATAGATTCGATCGCAAATCACCTTGGAGCGCCGTGCGTCCATTCGGACGCACAAAGGACGAGCCCGGGCAGCGCCAAGGCGATTTTCGGCGCCGTGAAATTGCCGACGCAGGGGCCGGCGCAACCGATCGGTTTCTACGCCAAGGGCTGCATGACCGGTGCCGAGGCGCTGCCGGCTGACGGGCCGACCTGGCAGGCGATGCGCCTTTCGCGCAATCGCCGCTGGGGCAATCCCGCGATGATCTCCCTTCTGGAAAAATTCTCGCAGGATGCGCGTGCCAGGATCGGCTGGCCCGGTATCCTCGTCGGCGATATTGCCCAGCCGCGCGGCGGGCCGATGTTCAACGGTCATGCCTCGCACCAGATCGGCCTCGATGCCGATGTCTGGCTGACACCCATGCCCTCACAGCGTTTGAGCTACGAAGAGCGGGAGGACCTGCCCTTCATCACCATGCTGCAGAAAGATAAGTTCCTGACCGTCGATCCGAAAGTGTGGAGCAAACAGCGGGCGGAGCTTTTGATGCTGGCGGCAAGCTATCCGCAAGTCCAGCGCATCTTCGTCAACCCGGCAATCAAGAAGAAGATGTGCGACACCTGGACCGGCGATCGCACCAATCTCGGCAAGCTGCGGCCTGAATACGGGCATGACTCGCATTTCCATATCCGCCTCAACTGCCCGCCGGGTGCCAAGGGCTGCACGTCGCAGGCGCCTGTCGCCGCCGGCGACGGCTGCGACAAGTCGCTTGCCTGGTGGTTCACCAAGGAGCCGTGGGCGGCGCCGAAACCGCCGAAGCCCGGTGCAAAGCCGCCGAAGCCGCCGCGTGAAGTCATGGTCTCGGACCTGCCGAAAGCCTGCTCTGCCGTTGTAGACGCACCGTCCGTCGCCTCCTCCGAGGCTGCGACCTATGACGGTCCTTCCGCAGCAAGTGCGCTGACGGCGGCGCCGACCGCTGCTCCGGCGGTCGACACCGGCAGCGCGCTGCCGTCCGTCGGCCCGGTTCCGAACGACAAGCCTTCCGTGCAATAGGCTGTGGTGCGGCTGTCTTTCAAATCACAAACGCTTGGTGTAAAGCCGTCAAATCGATTGAATTACGCGTGGAGGTTCCGTTCATGGCCGGCGGCAAGTGCCTAGCATTGATTGCGCATGACCAGAGGAAGGACGAGATGGCGGAGTTTGCCCGCCGCAACAGGGATCTCCTCGCCCAATGGAAAATCGTCGCCACCGGCACCACCGGCGGACGCGTGCTCGACGCCGTTCCCGACCTTCACGTGACGCGGCTCAAAAGCGGCCCCCTCGGCGGCGACCAGCAGATCGGCGCACTGATTTCCACCGGCGAAGTCAGCGCCCTGATCTTCTTCGTGGACCCGCTGACGCCGATGCCGCATGATGTCGATGTCAAGGCGCTGATGCGGCTTGCGATCGTCTACGACATACCGATGGCGCTGAACGAATCGACGGCTGAAAAGCTCCTCCCTACCCTTAACGCCTGATCTCTCGGGCCTACAGCACGGAACCGGCCATGACTGCACACTCAACTCCCTTGCCCTTTCCGATCCTGATCGGCGACATCGGTGGCACGAATGCCCGCTTCTCCATCCTGACGGATGCCTATGCGGAGCCGAAGCAGTTTCCCAATGTACGCACGGCCGACTATGAGACGATTGACGAGGCGATCCAGAAGGGTGTGCTCGACAAGACCTCCGTGCAGCCGCGCGCCGCGATCCTGGCTGTCGCCGGGCCGATCAAGGCGGATGAAATCCCGCTGACCAATTGCCCCTGGGTGGTGCGGCCGAAGAGGATGATCGAGGGGCTCGGCCTTGTCGACGTGCTCGTCGTCAATGATTTTGAAGCGCAGGCGCTGGCGGTCGCGGCCCTTTCGGATGAGAACCGCGAGCGCATCGGCAATGCATCCGGCGACATGGTGGCGTCCCGCGTCGTGCTCGGACCCGGCACGGGCCTTGGCGTCGGCGGCCTGGTTCACACCCAGTCGACCTGGATTCCGGTTCCCGGCGAAGGCGGCCATGTCGACCTCGGGCCGCGCAGCAAGCGCGACTATGAAATCTTCCCGCATGTCGAGACCATCGAGGGTCGCGTTGCAGCCGAGCAGATCCTCTGCGGCCGCGGCATCGTCAACCTCTACCGCGCCATCTGTGCAGCCGATGGCGTCGAGCCGACAATGAACGATCCGGCGGATATCACATCGCACGCACTCGCCGGCAGCGACAAGGTCGCGGTCGAAACCGTCTCGTTGTTTGCCACCTATCTCGGCCGCGTGGCAGGCGACATGGCGCTGGTGTTCATGGCCCGCGGCGGCGTCTATCTGTCGGGCGGCATCTCGCAGAAGATCCTGCCGGCACTGAAAAAGCCGGAATTCCGGGCCGCCTTCGAAGACAAGGCGCCGCATTCGGCCCTGCTGCGCACCATCCCGACCTATGTCGTGACGCATCCGCTCGCAGCACTATCGGGGCTTTCCTCCTATGCGCGCATGCCCGCAAATTTCGGTGTTTCGACGGATGGCCGGCGCTGGCGGGCTTGAGCCTCAAGCATAGTTTCAAGGCGTTAGAGCGTCCTTTGTGCGCCCCGATGGGACGCACGGCGCTCTAGCCAAAGCCCCCTCAACTCTTTATAGAGCCCGCGCATATGCGCGCCGCGCCTGCGGCATGCAGCCCTGAGACAGGAAGCCTATTTTTGGAAGCCGCCGACAGCAGAAAGCCACACGTCAACAGCGATACCGTGACGGGCATCCTGAAACGCATCATTGCGGAAAACGGCCGGGACCATCTCTGGGGCTATGTCTTCGCAATCTCCTGCCTTGTCGTCATAGCGCTTTCGACGGCGTTCACGGCCTGGATCATGCGGGCGATCATTGACGAGGCCTTCGCCAACCGCCGCGCCGACGTCGTCTGGATCATCTGTCTTTCGATCTTCATCGCCTTCGTGCTGCGCGGTTTTGCGAGCTACGGGCAGGGCGTTGCCCTTTCAAGGATCGGCAACGATATCGTCGCGCGCTATCAGCGACGTATCTATTCGCATCTGATGACGCTCTCGGTCGGCTATTTCAACGAGTCTCGCTCCGCCCATATCGCCGCTCAGGTGAGCCAGAACGTTACCGGTATCCGCGACGTATTGAACCTCACCATCACGTCGACCGTGCGCGACCTCCTGACCTTCGTCTCGCTGATCGGCGTCATGGTCGTTCAGGATCCGCTGCTGAGCCTTGCCGTCTTCATTCTGGCGCCGCCGCTGCTCTATGCGCTGCGTTACGTTTCCAAGCGGCTGCGCTCGGCCACCCGCGAGGCGGTCGATCTCAACAGCCACGTTCTCGGCGCCATGCAGGAGACGATCCAGGGCATTTCCATCGTCAAGGCCTTCACGATGGAAGAGGCACTGGAAAAAAAGGTCAACAAGCTGATCGGCGCTGCCGAAGGCCGGGCAAACCGTATCGCGCGGCTTTCCGAGCGCACCTCGCCGCTGACCGAAAGCTTTGCCGGCTTTGCGGTTGCGAGCGTGCTTGCCTACGCCGCCTACCGCTCGATCTACCAGGGTGTGCCGCCGGGCGCCTTTTTCTCGTTCGTCACGGCGCTGCTGCTCGCTTACGATCCGGCCCGGCGCCTCGCCCGCCTGCAGGTGCAGATGGAACGCGCCATCGTCAACGCCCGGATGATCTACGAGCTGCTCGACATGGAACCGCGCCAGCGCGACCTGCCGGATGCCAAGCCGCTTGTTGTCACCGAAGCGAAGATCGAATTCCGCAACGTTTCCTTCGCCTATGGCAATGAACGCGTGCTTGACGGCGTGACGCTGACGGCCGAGGGTGGCAAGACGACGGCGCTCGTCGGTCCTTCGGGCGCCGGTAAATCGACCGTCATCAGCCTCATTCCACGCTTTTATGATCCGAAGGAAGGCGAGATCCTGATCGACGGACAGGATATCGCCCATATCACCAAACAATCGCTGCGCCGGCAGCTCGCCTATGTCTCGCAGCAGCCATACCTCTTCGAAGGCACGATCCGCGACAATATCCGTTACGGCCGTCCGGAAGCGAGTGACGAGGATATCGAGAAGGCAGCGCGGCTTGCCTATGCGCATGACTTCATCGTCGCGCAGCCGCAGGGCTATGATACGCCGGTCGGCGAAAACGGCGTAACCCTTTCCGGCGGCCAGCGCCAGCGCCTGTCGATCGCCCGCGCTCTGGTGCGCAACGCACCGATCCTGCTTCTCGACGAGGCGACCTCGGCGCTCGATACGGAATCGGAAGCCGCCGTGCAGAAGGCGCTCGACGAGGCCATGACCGGCCGCACGGTCGTCGTCATCGCCCACCGTCTCTCGACCGTGGTGCGCGCCGACAAGATCATCGTGATGCAGCAGGGCCGCGTCGTCGAAGAAGGCAATCACGAGACGCTTGCGAAGGTCAGTGACGGACTTTACGCTCGCCTCAACAATCTGCAGAGGCCTTCGGCTTCTGATTCATACTGATCGGGATGACGGACTGACATGAGCGACGCTGCGATGAAACTGGTTGTGGTCGGAGCGGCGGGGCGCATGGGCCAGACGCTCATCCGTCTCATTCATTCCATCGATGGCGTGACACTGCATGCAGCGGTCGCGCGGCCGGGATCGCCCTTCGTCGGCAAGGATGCCGGTGAAATCGCCGGTCTCGGCGCCAATGGCGTCATCATCGGCGACGATCCCCTGGCAGCGTTCCTGCATGCCGAGGGMGTGCT
This sequence comes from Rhizobium sp. 05L429, assembly GCF_056397645.1. Classification (NCBI taxonomy): domain Bacteria; kingdom Pseudomonadati; phylum Pseudomonadota; class Alphaproteobacteria; order Hyphomicrobiales; family Rhizobiaceae; genus Rhizobium; species Rhizobium sp. 05L429. The sequence goes on from NZ_JBFTNV010000008.1 coordinate 229,764, forward strand.
GGACTTCACATCGCCCGCCACGTCAGTGGAATTTGCCGGACTGGCGGCACAGGCGCGCATCGTTCATGTCGTCGGCACGACCGGCTGCTCCGATGAGCACAATGCAAAGATTGCGGCCGCCTCGCGCCATGCCCGCATCGTCCAGTCGGGCAATATGAGTCTCGGGGTCAATCTGCTGAGCGTTTTCGTGCAGCAGGCGGCTCAGGCGCTTGATCCCGCCGACTGGGATATCGAAATTCTCGAGATGCATCACAAGCGCAAGGTCGACGCGCCCTCCGGAACCGCATTGTTGCTCGGCGAGGCGGCGGCAAAGGGCCGCAATATCGACCTTGYCGCGAAGTCCGTGCGCGTGCGCGACGGCCATACGGGAGCGCGGGAAGCCGGCACGATCGGCTTTGCGACGCTGCGCGGCGGCTCCGTCATCGGCGAGCATTCGGTGCTCTTTGCCGGCGAAGGCGAAACCGTTACGCTTTCGCATAGCGCAACCGACCGTTCGATTTTCGCGCGGGGCGCCATCAAGGCCGCCCTTTGGGCGCGMGACAAGAAACCGGGGCACTATTCCATGCTCGACGTTCTCGGGCTTTCTTCCCATTGACCATTTGTAGGAGGCATTTTTCATGAGCGGTACCCTCGTCCTCGTTCGCCACGGCCAGAGCGACTGGAATCTCAAGAATCTCTTCACCGGCTGGAAGGACCCTGATCTGACCGAGCTCGGCATCCAGGAAGCCACGACCGGCGGCCAGGCACTAGCCGACTACGGCATCAAGTTCGATATCGCCTTCACGTCGGCACTGGTGCGCGCGCAGCACACGCTGACGCTCATCCTCGACAAGGTCGGCCAGCCTGATCTCGAGACGATCCGCGACCAGGCGCTCAACGAGCGCGACTACGGCGATCTCTCCGGCCTCAACAAGGATGATGCCCGCGCCAAGTGGGGCGAAGAGCAGGTGCATGTCTGGCGCCGCTCCTATGATGTCCCGCCTCCGGGCGGCGAAAGCCTGCGCGATACCGGCGCCCGCGTCTGGCCTTACTATCTGACGGAAATTCTTCCGCGCGTCCTGCGCGGCGAAAAGGTGCTGGTTGCCGCGCACGGCAATTCGCTGCGTTCGCTCGTCATGGTTCTCGACCGCCTCACCCGCGAGCAGGTTCTCTCGCTGAATCTGGCGACGGGTGTGCCCATAGTCTACAAGCTGAAGGCAGACTCGACCGTTGCTTCCAAGGAAGTGCTCGGCGACATGTCCGGCGCGCACTGATCGCGACCAGGCATCGATAGGTTCAAGGCTGGGCTCGCGCCCGGCCTTTTTCGTTTTCAGTTCTCGATGGTGAACTGGACGCGGTCTGCCGCAAAGCGGCTGATCGAATATTGCACCGGCACGCCTTCCAGATCGGTGTTCATCGCCTTGGTGATCAGGAGCACGGCGCCCGGCGTCAGCTCCAGGTCGGCGATGTCGCCGGAATCGGCGTGGGTGGCGGTGATCTCGGTCGTGGCGCGCACATAGTCCGACAGTCCGAGGGCGGCAAAAGCCTTGGTGATCGATTCCGTCTTGCGATAGATCTCGCCGATGCCGGCAAAACGGGCGGCCGGGAACCAGCTCGTGCCGCGGGCGACAGGCCGTTTATCCGCGTCGCGCACCGTTTCCAGCCGGATGACAGGCGTGCCCTGTTCGATGCGCAGCCAGCGGGCGACCTCGGCGTCGGCGACCTCCTCTGCGTGGCCGAGCAGCAGCGCATGCGTTTCGCGCGCCTGGTCCCTGAGGCCATCTGTAAAGCGTGTCCGGCGGCTGATCGGGAAGTTCAGGCGCTCCTTGCGCTCGATCAGCGTGCCACGACCCTGCACAGCCCGGACGATGCCTTCTTGGGCAAGCGCGGCCAACGCGCTGCGCACGGTATGCCTGTTGACGCCGAACTGCGTCGCGAGAGCGGTTTCCGGCGGCACCATGCCAGTCGCATCGTATGCGCCGCTGCCGATCGCCTCGCGGATCCTGTCGGCGATCTGCCGCCAGAGCGCTACGCCCGTCTGCCGCTGCACCTGCTTTATGCCTGCCATTACACCCCTTCCCTGATCATTTCGTGGCCCGAACCTCTTCAAGCCCGGCCAATTTTGGACGTGTCGTGTCACACGCTTGTCACCTCGCCGATTTAGGGATAGGTATAGCTTGTATGGTTGTCTATATCAATAGACATTTCGAGGAAAAGACGATGACGGCAGCAGAGAAGACAGAGGCTGCGGCGCAGACAGACAACGGACGCAAACGCACCGTCGATCTGCTGGCGCGCGCTGAGAGGCAAGAATTGCTGGCGGCGTGGGATGCGCTTGCCGAAAAGCCGGCGGCACAGCCGGTGCGCGGCCCGGAAACGGGCCTCGTCATGGTTCGCGGCCGCATCGGCGGCGGCGGGGCGCCCTTCAATCTCGGCGAGGTCACGGTGACGCGGGCGACGGTGCGCCTTGCCTCCGGCTCCGTCGGCCATGCGCAGGCGCTCGGAACCGACCGCGAGAAGGCACGCCTTTCGGCGATCTTCGATGCGCTCTGGCAGGAGGAAGCCACCAAGGGCTTCATCGAGGACAGGCTGCTGTCGCCGATATCAAGCCGCATAACCGCCGAGGCCGGTCGCAAGGCCGAGGAGACGGCCGCGACCCGCGTCGATTTCTTCACCATGGTGCGGGGAGACAACTGATGAGCGCCAAGACCGATGTTCTGACCGGCGGCTTCGCCGAGCCGGTATTCGAGGCCCAAAGCGTGTTCAAGATGCTGATGGACGGCATGGCCCGGCCCGGCACGATCCAGACGGTGGCGGCCGAAGTGACGGCGCCCGCACCGCTCGGCATTGCCGCCGGCGCGATCGGCCTGACGCTCTGCGACCACGACACGCCCGTCTGGCTTTCGGCCGGACTTGCCAGGTCGGCGATTCCGGAATGGCTTGGCTTCCACACCGGCGCACCGCTGACGGCCGAGAAGGCCGAGGCGCGCTTCGCCTTCGTCGAGGCCGGCACGATGATCTCCACCTTCGGCCTGTTTGCCGCCGGCACGCAGGAATATCCCGATCGCTCCACGACAGTGGTGATCGAGCTTGCCGACCTCGAAGGCGGGCGCCGTCTGGCGCTGATGGGTCCGGGCATCCAGAGCGTGACCGAGATCGCGCCTGTCGGCCTGCCGGAAACGTTCCTGCGCCTGTGGACGGAAAACCGCGCCCTCTTCCCGCGCGGCATCGACATCGTGCTGACGGCGGGCAAGCGTTTCCTCTGCCTGCCGCGCACCACCAAGATCACAGCAACGGAGATCTGAGCTCATGTATGTTGCCGTCAAGGGTGGCGAGGCCGCCATCGCCAATGCTCACCGCCTGCTCGCCGACCGCCGGCGCGGCGACCGTTCCGTGCCGGCGATCGGCATCGAGCAGATCGTCGAACAGCTTGCCCTCGCCGTCGATCGCGTCATGGCCGAAGCCTCGCTCTACGATCGCACGCTCGCAGCCCTTGCCGTACGCCAGTCGCGCGGCGACATGATCGAGGCGATCTTCCTGCTGCGCGCCTACCGCACGACTTTGCCGCGCTTCGGTTATTCCAAGCCGCTCGATACCGCAAATATGGAGATCGAACGCCGCATCTCCGCCACCTACAAGGATCTTCCGGGCGGCCAGCTGCTCGGGCCCACCTTCGACTATACGCACCGCCTGCTCGATCCCTCGCTCTTGACGGATGAAGCCGTGGAAGAGCCGGCGCAGCGCGAGGCCGAGACCGGCCGCGTCATGCGCGTCTCCGAAATCCTCGGTCAGGAAGGCCTGATCGAAAATGACGGTGAGCTTCCTGAAGACCACGAAACGGGCGACCTGACGCGCGAACCGATGGAATTCCCGATGACGCGGGATCTTCGTCTGCAGGCGCTTGCCCGCGGCGACGAGGGTTTCCTGCTGGCTCTCGGCTATTCCACCCAGCGCGGCTATGGCCGCAATCACCCCTTCACCGGTGAAATCCGCATCGGGCAAGTCGAGGTGGAATTCGATGTGCCGGAACTCGGCTTTGCCGTTTCACTTGGAACGATCCAACTCACCGAATGCCAGATGGTCAACCAGTTCAAGGGTTCGGCCAAGGCTCCGCCGCAGTTTACCCGCGGTTACGGCCTGGTCTTCGGCCAGAGCGAGCGCAAGGCGATGGCCATGTCACTCGTCGATCGCGCATTGCGAGCTGAAGAGCTTGGCGAGGACATCACCGCGCCGGCACAGGACGAGGAATTCGTCATTTCCCATTCCGACAATGTGCAGGCGACTGGCTTCGTCGAGCACCTGAAGCTTCCGCATTATGTGGACTTCCAGGCCGAACTCGACCTCGTCCGCCGCATGCGCCGCGAATTCGAAGCCGCCCGCAACAGCGGCGAGACCCAAAAGGAGGCCGCCGAATGAGTGATCTCGCCACCTACAATTTCGCCTATCTCGACGAACAGACCAAGCGCATGATCCGCCGCGCGATCCTGAAGGCGATCGCCATTCCCGGCTATCAGGTACCCTTTGCGTCAAGAGAAATGCCGATGCCTTACGGCTGGGGTACCGGCGGTGTGCAGGTAACGGCCTCGATCATCGGACCTGAGGACGTTCTCAAGGTCATCGACCAGGGTGCAGACGACACGACGAACGCGGTCTCCATCCGCGCCTTCTTCCAGAAGGTCGCCAATGTCGCGGTCACGACGCACACCAAGGATGCGACGATCATTCAGACACGCCACCGCATTCCTGAGGACAAGCTCGGCGAAGGCCAGGTGCTCGTCTATCAGGTGCCCATCCCGGAACCGCTGCGCTTCCTCGAACCGCGCGAGACAGAAACACGCAAGATGCATGCGCTCGAGGAATACGGCCTCATGCATGTGAAGCTCTACGAGGATATCGCCCGCAACGGCCGTATCGCCACGACCTATGCCTATCCGGTCAAGGTTCATGGCCGCTATGTCATGGATCCCTCGCCGACGCCGAAATTCGATAATCCGAAGATGCACAGGTCGGAAGCGCTGCAGCTTTTCGGCGCCGGGCGCGAAAAGCGCATCTATGCCGTGCCGCCCTATACCGACGTCGTCAGCCTGGACTTCGAGGACCATCCCTTCGAGATCCAGCGCTTCGGCAAACCATGCGCGCTGTGTGGCGCCGAGGAGGTCTACCTCGACGAGGTGATCCTCGACGACAAGGGCGGGCGCATGTTCGTCTGCTCCGATACCGACCATTGCGAAGACCGCCGCGCGCACGGACATGCCGGCGAAATGCTGGCCCGGGAGGCTGCAGAATGACCGATATACCGCTTCTCAAAGTCAATGACCTCTCGAAGTTCTACGGCAACCGCATCGGCTGCCGGAATGTCTCCTTCGAGCTCTGGCCCGGCGAAGTGCTCGCCATCGTCGGCGAATCCGGCTCTGGCAAGACGACGCTGCTCAACTGCATCTCCACCCGGCTGATGCCGACCACCGGCAGCGTCGAGTATCACATGCGCGACGGCAACTATCGCGACCTCTACCACATGAGCGAAGCCGAGCGCCGCTTCCTGATGCGGACGGACTGGGGCTTCGTGCACCAGAACCCGGCTGACGGGCTGCGCATGACAGTCTCTGCCGGCGCCAATGTCGGCGAGCGGCTGATGGCGATCGGCGATCGCCATTACGGCAAGATCCGCTCCACCGCCATCGACTGGCTGGAGCGCGTCGAGATCGATACCGGCCGCATCGACGACCAGCCGCGCGCTTTCTCCGGCGGCATGCGCCAGCGCCTGCAGATCGCCCGCAATCTCGTGACCGGCCCGCGCCTCGTGTTCATGGATGAGCCGACCGGCGGTCTCGACGTCTCGGTGCAGGCGCGCCTGCTCGATCTCGTGCGTGGTCTCGTCAACGATCTCGGCCTCTCGGCCATCATCGTCACCCACGATCTCGCCGTCGCCCGCCTCCTGTCGCATCGCATGATGGTGATGAAGGACGGCTTCGTCATCGAGCAGGGTCTGACCGACCGGGTGCTGGACGACCCGCGCGAGCCCTATACCCAGCTCCTCGTTTCCTCGATCCTGCAGGTTTAAATCATGGCAACGCCTCTCGTCGTTTCAGAAGTCGCCAAGAGCTTCATCATGCACCTGCGCGACGGCCTCAAGCTGCCGGTCGTTTCCGATGTCACCTTCTCGGTTGCATCGGGCGAATGCGTCGTGCTTGGCGGCCCCTCGGGCATCGGCAAAAGCTCGCTGCTCAAGATGATCTACGGCAATTATGCCGTCGATACCGGACAGATCCTTGTCGACCACAAGGGCAAGATCGTCGACCTCGCCGCCGCCGACCCGCGCACCATTCTCGACGTGCGGCGCCAGACGCTCGGCTATGTCAGCCAGTTCCTGCGCACCGTGCCGCGCGTTGCGGCGATCGACGTGGTCGCCGAGCCGCTGCTCGCACGTGGCGAAGCCGCCGCCAGCGCCAGGGAAAAAGCCGCCGCACTGCTCGAAAAGCTCAACCTGCCGGAAGCGCTCTGGCAGCTGCCGCCCGCCACCTTCTCCGGCGGCGAGCAGCAGCGCGTCAATATCGCCCGCGGCTTCATCACCGATCACACGATCCTGCTGCTCGACGAGCCGACCGCCTCGCTCGATGCGAAAAACCGGGCGGTCGTCGTCGGCATGATCGAGGAAAAGAAAAAGGCGGGCGTCGCCCTGCTCGGTATCTTCCACGATGAGGAGGTGCGCGAGGCAGCCGCCGACCGCATTCTGGACGTCCAGCAATTCTCTCCCCGAAAGGCGATCGCAGCATGAGCCGCAAGCTGGGCATCGAGCCCTATTTCCACGAGACCGCCTCCGTCTCCAATTCGAGCTTCGGCCGCTATACGGAAGTCTCCGAGCGTTGCCGGATCAGCGAAGTGGAGTTCGGCGACTATTCCTACATCATGCAGGACGGCTCGATCTGGTGCGCGACGATCGGCAAGTTCGTCAACATCGCCGCTGCGGTGCGTATCAACGCTACCAATCATCCGACCTGGCGCGCGACGCTGCACCACTTCACCTATCGCGCCGTCGATTACTGGCCGGATGCCGACATGGAGACGGAGTTCTTCGAATGGCGCCGCTCGAACCGCGTCGTAATCGGCAACGATGTCTGGATCGGCCATGGCGCAACGATCCTGCCGGGCRTGACCGTCGGCAACGGCGCCGTCATCGGCGCTGGTGCCGTCGTCTCCAAGGACGTCGCTCCCTATACGATCGTCGGCGGCGTGCCGGCCAAACTCATCCGCGAGCGCTTCCCGAAAGAGGTCGGCGAGCGCATGGACAGGCTCGCCTGGTGGGACTGGGAACACGGCCGATTGCGCGACGCACTGGCGGATTTCAGGGCGCTTGGTGCGGAAGACTTCCTCTCCCGATACGGCGGTTGAGCTGAATATCGCGGCACAGGGTTTTGTGACAGGACTTACACAAAACTGACACGCGAGGTTCATGAAGCGGGACTAATGCGATCCCAGACGCAAGCCTGAAATGCGAAGGAAGAGCATGATGTTCGAACTGAAGAATGTCACACGCCGGTTCGGAAAGAAGCTCGCTGTCGATTCCGTAACGCTGGACATTCCTCAGGGCCAGATGGTCGGGATCATCGGCCGTTCCGGCGCCGGCAAGTCCACGCTCCTGCGCATGATCAACCGCCTGCAGGAACCCTCCTCCGGCACCATCCATTTCGGTGGTGTCGAGGTTTCCGGCCTTCGCGGTCAGCCACTGCGCAACTGGCAGCGCGACTGCGCGATGATCTTCCAGCAGTTCAATCTCGTGCCGCGTCTCGACGTGCTGACCAACGTCATGCTCGGCCGCCTGAACCACCGCTCGACGATCCTCAGCCTGCTCAACGTCTTCAGCCGCGAAGAACGCATCCAGGCTATCGCCGCACTTGAGCGCCTCGGCATCGAGCAGACGGCGCTGCAGGCAGCCGGCACGCTTTCGGGCGGTCAGCAGCAGCGGGTGGCGATTGCCCGCGCGCTGATGCAGAACCCGAAGATGGTTCTGGCCGACGAGCCGATCGCCTCGCTCGACCCGCTGAATGCAAAGATCGTCATGGATGCACTGCGCGACATCAACGAGCGCGAAGGCATTACCGTCATCACCAACCTGCACACGCTCGATACGGCCCGCAACTATTGCGAACGCATCGTCGGCATGGCAGGCGGCCGCGTCGTTTTCGACGGCAAGCCCTCCGAACTGACCTCCGAGGCCGTGAAAGAAATCTACGGCACGGACAAGGACGGCGCGGGCATCGACGAAACGATGACCTCGACCGCAATCAACATGGCTCCGGAAGGAGCCGAAAACCAATCCGCCGGCAATCAACCGCTGGCGCTGGCCGGTCTGTGAGAGGGGCGGCCGCGATCGAATGCCCGCGTCAAGGGCACATTTCTTCGTAACAAAAACGACCGGACCCCCGGTCATTCTGGAGAGAACCCATGTTGAAGAAAGCACTTTTTGCTGCAACGGCGCTTCTGTCGCTCGCAGCTGGCGCTGCCAATGCCGCTGACCTCAAGGAATTCCGCGTCGGCATCCTCGGCGGCGAAAACGAAACCGACCGCCTGCGCAACTATGCCTGCCTTGCAGACCACCTGAAGCAGGAATTCGGCTTCGAGAAGGTTTCGCTCTTCCCGGCTGCCGACTATGACKGCGTTATCCAGGGTCTCCTCGGTGGCACGCTCGACTTCGCTGAACTCGGCGCTTCCGGCTACGCATCCGTTTACATCAAGGACCCGAAGGCTGTTACGCCGATCCTGACGACGCAGCAGAAGGACGGCTCCACGGGTTACTACTCGATCGGTCTCGCCCTGAAGTCCTCCGGCATCAAGACGATCAAGGACGCCAAGGGCAAGAAGCTCGGCTACGCCGATCCGGACTCCACCTCGGGCTACCTCGTTCCGCTGACGCAGATCCCGAAGGACACCGGCATGCCGAACGACAAGTTCTTCGCTTCCACGCAGTTCAACGGCGGCCACGAGAACAACCTTCTCGCTGCTTACGACGGCAAGGTTGACGTTGCTGTTGACGACTCTTCGGGCCTCGGCGATTTCAAGGACGGCTACACCTCCGGTACCTTCCGCAAGGAAGTCGACAAGGGCGCCGTCGATCCGAACAAGCTCGTTGAAGTATGGCGTTCGCCGCTGATCCCGAACGGCCCGCTCGTCGTTCGCAACGCTCTCGGCGAAGAGTGGCAGAAGAAGCTCACCGCCTTCTTCACGGCCCTGCCGGAGAAGGACCACAAGTGCTTCGCAGCTATCGAAGGCGGCGACTACAAGGGCTACGCCCCGGTCAAGCACGACTTCTACAACGCTGTCGTAGAAGTTCGCAAGGCTGCTATCGGCGGCTGATTGCGCCATCCGTATGCGGGGCGGCCGGCGACGGCCGCCCTTTTCTTATGACTACAGCGCCGCGCGTCAGACGCGCAGAGGACGCTGTAGCACTTTAAATTGCGGCATAATTTCATCCTTAAATCGAGCCCGATTTAAGGAATTATGCAGTGGGCGAGGCGTTCATGACTATTKCCGATACACAGCCGCATGTGCCGACGCAGAGCACGAAGGAAATCGCCACCGCTTGGGACAAGATGATCGCCAGACGGCGTTTCTACACCATCCTCGGCCTGGTGATCCTCATCGCCGCMTTCGTCAGCTCCGTACGCTTTGCCGACGAGAGCAATGCCGGTCACTTCTTCGACCGCCTGCCGCATCTGTTCGACTTCCTGAGCTGGCTTATCCCGAAAGACTGGACCGATGTCTGGCGCGCGCTTTTCGATATTGCGAGCCCGAACGACAAGGGTGGCGAGGAATTCAACTTCGCCAATGGCCGTGTCTATGTCTGGGGCAGCTTCTACATTCCCGAATATTTCGAGCTGATGATCATCACGATCAATATCGCGCTCGTCTCGACCATCATCGCCTTCGTCTTCGCCGTTCCGCTCAGCTTCTTTGCGGCGCGTAATCTGACGAAGAATTGGCCGCTGCGCATCTTTACCAAGCGCATCATGGAATTCCTGCGCGCCTTCCCGGAAATCGTTATCGCCGGCCTGTTTTCGGCGATCCTTTCGATCGGACCGGTGGCGGCCATCATCGCGATCACGCTCCATACGATCGGCGCGCTCGGCAAGCTCTTCTACGAAGTCGCTGAAAACATCGACATGAAATCGGACGAGGGTATGCGCGCGGTCGGCGCGAACTGGCTGGAGCGCGTGCGTTTCGCCGCGCTGCCGCAGGTCATGCCGAACTATGCGTCCTATGCGCTGCTGCGCCTCGAGATCAACGTCCGTGCATCGACCATCATCGGCGCCGTCGGCGGCGGCGGTATCGGTGAAGAGCTCAAGCTCTCCATTTCCCGTGGCTTCGGCGCGAAGACCGTGGCCCTGGTGCTGCTGCTCTTCATCACGATCGTCGCTGTCGACCAGTTCTCTGCCTGGCTGCGCCGCCGTCTCGTCGGCGAACACGCCTTCCTCCTGCAACATTGAGGCTGCCATGACGGTCATCGACGCAAACCGCATGCATGAGATCGAAACGCGCTATCCGGAATATTTTCACAAGTCCTTCCGCCAGCGTTTCGGCGGCCTGCTCATTGTCCTCGCGACAATCCTCTACGGCATCTATGCCGTCTGGTTCTTCGACCTGCCGAAGCTCATCGCCGAAGCCCATTGGGAACGCTTCGGCATCTATATGAGCCAGTGGATCAGCTATGACGTGCAGCCGGAATTCCGTATCCAGGACGATGGCACGATCCAGACGCGCTATCCGCGCTTCTCACCGCTTGGCGACGATCCGCATCCGGATTGGCTGAAAACCAATACAGATGGCAGCATCACGGTTCTCGTCAGCGGCAGCGGTCGCACGGTGACGGTCAGCAAGAGCCAGACGACGATCGTTGCCCATGGCATGACGGTGCCGGTCGATGTTTCCAGCGGCGCGCCGAAAGTCGTCGGTCCGGTTCCAGGCTGGATGACGGTCTATGACGACAACGTGCTCGCCAATCTTGGATTTGCAGGGGATGTCAGCATTTCCGTCGACCGTGTGAAGGTGCGCAAGCGCTTCATCGGCTGGGCGAATTTCGTCTTCGATACGCAGTCGCCCTTCTTCGACAAGCCGGTAGGCGAGGTCATCAGTCTCATCGTCTCCGGCCCCCGTATACACCCCGACCAGTCGAACCTGTCGCTTGCCTTCGACAATGTCTGGAACAACAGCGAATGGCAGCACGGCGATGTCTGGACCAAGCTGTTCCAGACCATCGTGATGGCTTTCCTGGGCACGCTGCTGGGTTCGCTTGCCGCCTTCCCGCTCGCCTTCATGGCGGCGCGCAACATCACTCCGAACCGGCTTCTCAACCAGGTGCTGAAGCGCTTCTTCGACTTCCTGCGTTCGGTCGACATGCTGATCTGGGCGCTGTTCCTGACGCGCGCCTTCGGCCCCGGTCCTCTCGCCGGTTCCGGCGCCATCTTCCTCACGGAGACAGGCACGCTCGGCAAGCTCTACTCGGAAGGTCTCGAAAACATCGACAACAAACCGCGCGAAGGTGTGAAGTCGACGGGCGCCTCGACCGTGCTGGTGCATCGTTATGGCATCATGCCGCAGATCGTTCCCGTCATCGTCAGCCAGACGCTCTATCAGTGGGAATCGAACGTACGTGGCGCGACGATCATCGGTGCCGTTGGTGCCGGCGGTATCGGGCTCAAACTCTGGGAAGCCATGCGCACCAATTCCAATTGGGAAAACGTCGCCTACATGGTCATCCTTATCCTGATCGTGGTCTTCCTGTTCGACATGGCTTCGAACGCGCTTCGCCAACGGTTGATGGGCGCCAAGCCCGGTCATTGACGTCAAAGTAAAAGATGATGGCGGCCCTGCCGTCATCATCATTCTGTCATGGAAATCTTTTAGCCGGAGCGTGCTTGCGGTTCGCCGCCAAATCACTGCACATTGCGCTCCCCGTTCGGACGATCTCCAGGATAAAAGCCTTGCGCTACGCTCTCTATTTTTCGCCGCCTAAGGATGATCCCCTGACCGGCGCGGCCTCCGTCTGGCTCGGCCGCGATGCCTTTACCGACGAGGCCTATCCTGCGCCTGGGTACGAGACGCTGCCGGCTGGCGAACAATTCGAACTGACGGCCGATCCGCGCCGCTATGGCTTCCATGCGACGATCAAGGCGCCCTTCGAGCTTGCCTCCTCCGTGACCGAAAAGGACCTGATGGCGGTCGTCGAAGATTTCGCCGCCAACACGCCGGCCTTTGAAATCCCCGAGCTGGTGCTCGGCCAGCTCGGCCGCTTCTTTGCGCTTGTGCCGGGTTCGCTGCACCAACCGCTTCAGGATTTCGCGGCAAAGGTGGTAAAGTCTTTCGAGCCATTCCGGGCGGCACTCTCCGAGGCCGATATTATCAGGCGCAAACCGGAAAGGCTTTCTGAGAGCCAGCGCAATAATCTCATGCGCTGGGGCTATCCATATGTCATGGATGACTTCGGCTTCCACATGACGCTGACCGGCCAGGTGCCGGAAGAGCGCGCGGAAGTGATGAAGGCGATCCTGACGGAGCGTTTCGCAGGTTTCACCGGCAGGCCGCTTCGCATTTCCGGCCTTGCCGTCTTTCGTGAGGAGGCGCGCGGCGCGCCTTTCAAAGTCCACACATGGCTGCCTCTTGCTGGCGCCAGAAGCTGAAAGATTTTCTGACATGAGCAAAGAAACCGTTCTTTCAAACGCCCGGATCGTTCTCGAAGACGATATTCTTTCGGGCTCCATTCTCATCCGTGACGGCAAGATCGCCGATATTTCGAAAGGCAATTCGGTAGCCGGCGAAGACTTTGAAGGCGACTACATCATTCCAGGCCTCGTCGAGTTGCACACCGACCACCTGGAAGGCCACTATTCGCCGCGTCCGGGCATTCGCTGGAACAAGACGGCGGCCATACAGGCCCATGATGCGCAGATCGTCACCTCGGGTATCACCACGGTCTTCGACTGCCTGCGCATGGGTGCTGACGAAGACGGCGGCTTCGAACATGGCGAGATGCGCGAGATGGCCGACGCCATCCAGTCCGCTGAAAAGGAAGGGCGTCTGCGCGCCGAACACCTGATCCACCTGCGCTGCGAGGTCTCGGCCGACAACGTGCTGCAGCACTTCGCCGATTTCGAGAACGACCCCTATGTCCGTCTCGTTTCGCTGATGGACCATGCGCCCGGCCAACGTCAGTTCCAGACGATGGACCAGTACATCTTTTACTATCAGAAGAAGCGCGGGCTCACGGACGAGGAGTTCGCCCGTTTCTGCGCCAGACGCATCGCCGAATCCGATCGCAATTCGACGCCAAATCGGGACGCGATCTCCAGGGTCTGCGCCGAACGCGGCATCACCGTCGCCAGCCACGACGATGCCACATCTGTCCATGTCGATGAGGCGATCGAAAACGGCGTTCGCCTGGCCGAATTCCCGACCAGCATCGACGCAGCCCGGCTGTCGCACGAAAACGGCATGAGCGTTCTGATGGGCGCGCCGAACATCGTGCGCGGCAAATCGCATTCCGGCAATATCGCCGCGCGTGATCTGGCGCAGCTCGGCGTTCTCGACGTGCTTTCGTCCGACTATGTGCCGCTCAGCCTGCTGCATGCGCCCTTCATTCTTGCCGACGAGGTGGAGGGCATTACGTTATCGAAGGCAATTGCAATGGTGACGGCCACGCCAGCACGCACCGTCAGCCTCAACGATCGCGGCCGCATCGAAACCGGCCTGCGTGCCGATCTCGTCCGTGTGCACCGCTCGCATGGCGTGCCGGTGACACGTTCCGTCTGGCGTGAAGGACGCCGTGTCGCATGATGATGTCACACGAACCCCATCCGGGCGCCGGCGCCGAACACGGTATCATGGTCGTCGTCGTCGGCCCGAGCGGTGCCGGCAAGGACACGCTGATGAACCTTGCCGCCCGGCATTTCGAACGCCGTGAAGACGTSCATTTCGCCCGCCGCGTCATCACCCGCCACGGCGATGCCGGCGGAGAGGATCATCTCGCCGTTTCGGATGCCGGATTCGCCTCGATGGAGCAGGCCGGCGCGTTTGCCGTCTGGTGGGAGGCGCATGGTCTCAAATACGCCATTCCGGCAGAGGTTTCCGTCGCACTTTCCAAGGGCCACATTGTCGTTGCGAACGGTTCGCGCTCGGCGCTACACCGTTTCCAGGCCGCGTTTCCGCGGCTGAAGGTCATCAATGTGACGGCCCGCCCGGAAGTGCTCGCCGGCCGGCTCGAGGCTCGCGGCCGCGAGACGCATGAGGATATCATGGCCCGTCTTGCACGCGGCCCGCTGACAGTGCGTGGCGATTATGATGTCGTGGAATTGGATAATAGTGACTCGCTTGAGGAGGCCGAGCGCAGGATGATCGATCTCCTGGACGGCTTCCTGAAGGAAATCGCCTGAACGAGACAAAGGATATGAGAATGGCCATTCACGTCGTCGACTACGACCCGGAATGGCCGTCTCTCTTCCGTCAGATCGTCGGCGATCTCGAGCCGTTGTTTACCGGTCTCCATCCGATCTTTCATCACGTCGGCAGCACGTCCGTCCCCGGACTGGCCGCCAAGCCGAAGATCGACCTGCACGCCGCCTTTGCGAGCGCGGATGTCCTTCCCGAGGCGATCGAACGCGCGCAGTCGCTTGGCGCCTTCACCTTTCACGGTGACAAATACCAGCAACAGACCTGGACCTTCACCAGCGGCAAGGGCTCACACGGCGCCCGGCTCTATCTCTGCTCGGCGGACAATGTCGTGTTGCAAGACCGGATCGCTTTTCGGGATTATCTCCGCTCCCATCCAGAAAGAGCGAACGCCTATGCCGCCCTCAAGCTGCAGCTCATGGGCGAGGCGAATGACGATTGGGATTATTATACCGGGGGCAAGCGCAACTTCGTGCTGGAGACGTTGCGGCTGGCTTCTGAGAAGCAGTAACCAGCCGCGCTCCGATTATTCGTTATCGCCGCGGCCTGAGACGATCTCGCGTTTGCCGACATGGTTTGCCGGGCCGACCAGCCCTTCCTTCTCCATGCGCTCGACGAGCGAGGCGGCTCTGTTATAGCCGATCCCGAGGCGGCGCTGGATGTAGGACGTCGAGCACTTCTTGTCGCGCGTGACGACCTTGACGGCCTGCTGGTAAAGCTCGTCGCCATCCTCGGCGCCCATGGCGCTCTTGTCGAAGACGGCGCCGTCCTCTTCATCCTCGCCTTCCTCTTCCTCGCCGGCCGTGACCGTATCGAGATATTCCGGCCGGCCCTGCGTCTTCAGATGCGCCACAACCTTCTCGACTTCCGCGTCGGAAACAAAGGGGCCGTGGACACGGGAAATGCGGCCGCCGCCCTGCATATGCAGCATGTCGCCCTGGCCGAGGAGCTGTTCGGCACCCTGTTCGCCAAGGATCGTGCGGCTGTCGATCTTCGAGGTGACCTGGAAGGAAATGCGGGTAGGGAAGTTCGCCTTGATCGTGCCGGTAATGACATCGACGGAGGGACGCTGCGTCGCCATGATGAGGTGGATGCCGGCGGCACGCGCCATCTGGGCGAGACGCTGGATCGCGCCTTCGATCTCCTTGCCGGCGACCATCATCAGGTCCGCCATTTCGTCGACAATGACGACGATATAGGGCATCGGCGCGAGATCCAGCTCCTGCTGCTCCTCGATCGGCGCACCCGTCTGCCGGTCGAAGCCGACCTGGACCATGATATGGATGGTCTCGTCCTTTTCGCGGGCCTGGGAGACGCGGCCATTATAGCCGTCGATGTTGCGCACGCCGAGGCGCGACATCTTGCGATAGCGCTCTTCCATCTCGCGCACGGCCCATTTCAGGGCCATGACCGCCTTCTTGGGATCGGTGACAACAGGCGTCAGCAGGTGCGGAATGCCGTCATAGACTGACAGTTCCAGCATCTTCGGATCGACCATGATGAGGCGGCACTGCTCCGGGCTCATGCGGTAGAGCAACGACAGGATCATGGTGTTGATGGCGACGGATTTGCCCGAACCGGTCGTACCGGCGACCAGCAAATGCGGCATCTTGGCAAGTTCGGCGATCACGGGTTCGCCACCGATGGTCTTTCCGAGGCCGAGCGCCAGCTTGTACCCGCTCTTGTCGAAATCCTCGCTCTCGATCATCTCGCGGAAATAGACGGTTTCGCGCGTCGCATTCGGCAGTTCGATGCCGATGACGTTGCGGCCGGGAACGACAGCCACACGGGCCGATAGTGCCGACATGGAGCGGGCGATATCATCCGCAAGCCCGATGACGCGGGAGGATTTCACACCCGGTGCCGGCTCGAATTCATAGAGTGTAACGACCGGACCGGGGCGGACATGGATGATCTCACCCTTGACGCCGAAATCCTCCAGAACGCTTTCCAGGAGGCCGGCATTCTGCTCGAGCGTTTCCTGCGACATGATCTCGCCGAGCCGCTCCGGCGGCTCCTGCAGCAGGGCGCGCGGCGGGAATTCGTAGCCGGAAGCGTCGATCTTATCGACGACAATGCGTGACGGCCGAACCGGGGACAGTGCAGGGGCGACGATCTCGACGCGGGACGCCGGCGGCACTTCTGCCGCTACCTGCTTCGGCCGGATCGCCGGAGCTTGAACCACTTGAGCCTGAACGACTGGGACTTCAACGATCGGAGCCTGGACGACCGGAGTTGCGACAACCGGCTTCTCGGCAACGCGGGCTACCGGCGACCGTGCGGGGCGGACCGGCGCGGAGGAAACGGGCAGCGCGACGCGCGGCGTTACCGGCGCCGGATTATGCCGACCCGGGCGCCATTCCATGATGCGGAAGCGTGAGGTGATCGATTCGGGCTCAGCATGCTGCTGCAATGCGATGACCGGGGTACGCGACGGCTCGGCATCCGTCTCTTCGAAGGCCATAACCTCCCAGAAGGCGAAATCCGAAATGGAGGAAAGCTCCGCCGCAGCCCGCAAGGTCGTTTCGATGGGAGCCATGGCAACCGACTGCGGCTGAGGTTCAGGCTGCGGCGCGACGACTGGCTCGGTCACTTCGGGCAGATAGATGTCGAATGGCACGTTCACCATGATCGGCGCGCGCATCTGCGGCGCTGCTACGGGTCGCKGTGCCGGCACTGCCTCGGCCTGCGGGGCCGGAGGAACAAAGATTTCCTCACGAACCTGCTTCTCCGGCGCATGGCGCTTGCTGATCAGCGTTTCAGGCGTGCGCGTGAAACGGACATTCGGGGCGAGCGAGAAATTGCTCTGCCAGAGCGGTGGAACCGGTTTTTCGCCTTCATACTCCAGGGGCGCATTTTCCGCGGGATGTTCGTCTTCAAGTCCGGCAGAAAAATCTCCGGCATCCGTCAAATTGGTTCTTGGAAAACGCATGCGACAGCTACTCACTCATGCCTAATAATTTCTGACATCCCTCCGGATAGAAAATGAAGGTTAATAAGTTCCTTCCAGCCGTCTCGTTCCGGGACTGCCAAAAGGACGAAACCTCATTGGTTTCAGAGATTTGACTCTTCAGGAAAAATCTTTGGGGTAATTTGACGAAGCGCCTAAAGCGCGTCGCGATCTTTCAGATTCGCTTGCCGCACTTTAGGCTTTCGTTTTCGCATATCGTTACCGCAAAACGGCTGCACAGTTTTGCGCGACATGCCTCAGTGCGCTTCGTCCCAATTGGAAGCCGCGCGTGCATCGACCCGAAGCGGCACGCGCATTTCAAGCGCCGGCGAGGTGGCGTTTTCCATGACCGAAACGATGATCGGCATCGCCTTTTCGACATCCTCGTCTTCGACCTCGAAGATCAATTCGTCGTGCACCTGCAAGAGCATGCGCACCCGATCGGCAAGCCCGGCCTCGGCGAGCGCCGGCTCGATCTTGATCATGGCGCGGCGGATGACGTCGGCCGCGGAACCCTGGATCGGCGCGTTGATGGCAGCACGTTCGTTGAAGGCGCGCACTGAAGGATTCGACGAGCGGATTTCCGGATAATTGATTCGCCGGCCGAAGATCGTTTCGACATAGCCCTTGTCACGGGCCATCTGCTTGCGGCTTTCCATGTAGTCGCGGATGCCGGGGAAGCGTTCGAAATACTTCTTGATGTAGTCGCCGGCCTCCGAGCGCTCGATGGAAAGCTGGTTGGCGAGGCCGAAGGCGGAGATGCCGTAGATGATGCCGAAGTTGATGGCCTTGGCGCGACGGCGCACCTCGCCCGGCATGCCTTCGACGGGCACACCGAACATTTCGGAAGCGGTCATGGCGTGGATGTCGATGCCGTCTTCGAAGGCACGCACGAGCTGCGGAATTTCGGCGACATGGGCGAGTACGCGCAGCTCGATCTGGCTGTAGTCGGCCGAGATCAGCTTGTGGCCGGGTGACGAAATGAAGGCGGTACGGATCTTGCGGCCTTCGGCGGTGCGGACCGGAATGTTCTGGAGGTTCGGCTCCGAGGAAGAAAGACGGCCTGTTGTCGTCGATGCCAGCGAATAGGAGGTATGTACCCGTTTCGTCTCCGGATGGATGTAACCCGGAAGCGCATCCGTATAGGTCGACTTCAGCTTGGTGAGCTGGCGCCAGTCGACGATCTTGCGCGGCAGCTCGAAGCCTGCTGCCGCCAGGTCTTCCAGCACGCTTGCCGAGGTCGACCACTGGCCGGTCTTGGTCTTGATACCGCCGGCAAGGCCCATCTTGCCGAACAGGATGTCGCCGAGCTGCTTGGGAGAGCCGATGTTGAACCTCTCGCCGGCGAGCTGATATATTTCATCCTCGAACCTGGCTGCACCCTGGGCCAGTTCGCCCGAGAGGCGCGACAGGATCTGGCGGTCGACGGTGATGCCGCGTGATTCCATCCGCGCCAGAACAGGCAGGAGCGGACGTTCCAAACGCTCATAGACGCGCGTCAGCTGCATGGCGGCAAGGCGCGGCTTCAGCACCATCCAGAGACGCAGCGTCACGTCGGCGTCTTCGGCGGCATAGTGTGTCGCGCGCTCGATATCGACGAGGTCGAAGGTGACGTTCGACTTGCCGGAGCCGGCGACATCCTTGTAGGCGATCGGCGTATGACCGAGGAATTTTTCCGACAGCGGGTCCATGCCGTGCGCGCCGGTTCCGGCGTCGAGCACGTAGGATATGAGCATCGTGTCGTCGAAACTTTTCGTCTCGATGCCGTAGCGTTTCATCAGCAGGTAGTCATATTTCAGGTTCTGCGCCACCTTGAGGATCGATTCATCCTCCAGCAGCGCCTTCAGCCGCGACAGCGCATCGCCCATCGGGATCTGGTTGTCGGCGAGACCGCCGCCGAGCAGGTCCCCGACGCCCGTCTTGTGGCTGATCGGCACATAGGCGGCACGAATGCGCATGCCTGTCGGATCGGTCGCGTTATCGGCAATCGCCAGGGAGAAACCGACGAGCTCTGCCTGCATGGCATCGAGGGAAGTCGTTTCCGTATCGAAGGCGACGAGACCGGTATCCTTCGCATCGGCGATCCATCGATCGAGGGTGGCAAGATCGCGGATCGTCACATAGGAAGAATGGTCGAACGGCAGGGTCACAAAAGCCTCGGCACGCGCCTTGGCCAACTCGGCCGGCGCGAACGTGCCCTCGACCGCGGTCTTCGCCTTTGCGCGCGGCGGAACCGCGACGGCTTCGCCGCCGACGTCAGGGACAACACCGGCGACAGGCTCAGCTTCGGCCTTATCAAGATCCGGGCCATGCGCTTCAGCACCCCATTCGACCTTTACGAAGGCAGGTTCGATCTCGCTGGCGTCGCAATTACAGAATTCCGCTACACGGCGTGTCAGCGTGGTGAATTCCATGGTCTTCAAGAAGCCGATCAGTTTAGGGCCGTTCTGCGGTTCCAGGACGAGAGCGTCGAGATCGAGCTCCAGCGGCACATCGGTGCGCAGGCGCACCAGCTCTCGCGAGAGCTTTGCCTTGTCGATGTTTTCGAGGATCGTCTGGCGGCGCTTTTCCTGCTTGATCTCATGGGCGCGTTCGAGAAGCGTGTCGAGATCGCCATATTCGGCGAGAAGCTGGGCGGCCGTCTTGGGTCCGATGCCGGGAATGCCCGGAACATTGTCGACGGAATCGCCTGTCATGGCCTGCAGGTCGATCATCTTTTCCGGAGGCACACCCCATTTCTCGATGACATCGGGGATGCTGATCTGCTTGTCCTTCATGCTGTCGTACATGTGGACATTCGAGGTGACGAGCTGCATCAGATCCTTGTCGGAAGAGACGATCGTCACATCAGCGCCGGTGGCTTCGGCCAAGCGGGCATAGGTCGCGATGATATCGTCGGCCTCGAAACCTTCCGTCTCGATGCAGGGCAGATTGAAAGCGCGCGTCGCCTCGCGGATCAGACCGAATTGCGGCACCAGCTCCTCAGGCGGGGCAGAGCGGTTCGCCTTGTAGGCGTCATAGAGATCCTTGCGGAAGGTCTTCGACGAATAATCGAAAATGACGGCGAGATGGGACGGCGTGGCACCCACGTCTGTCGCGCGCGCATCCCTCAGCAGCTTCCACAGCATGTTGCAGAAACCCGAGACGGCCCCGATCGGCAAGCCGTCGGTTTTGCGCGTCAGCGGCGGCAATGCGTGAAAGGCTCGGAAGATGAAGCCCGAACCGTCGATAAGGAAGAGATGATCGCCTTTTTTCATGGCAGCATGGATAGCGCGGCGGCTTTGCGAGGTCCATATAAACTTGATTGCACAAAAGCACTCCGCCTCACCAAACTGTTACCAATTTGTAATAGGCGGTTTTTTCCGTTTCCCTTGAAAAACCACATTCTCAATCACAAATCACAGTCACCGGCGTTTGATCGCGCCGCGGGTCTGATAGCCGGCTTGTCCCCCGCCGCGTCAGGCTTGGACAAAGGCCTCATCCCCCTCTCCGGGCCTTTGTCCCCATTTTCAAGCCGCCATGGCCTTTCCTCTAGGCCATGGCGGCTTTTGTTTTTCGGCGATTCGCTCCGGCACTCAAAAATTTATGAGCTCGCGCCTATGTTTTGATGCATCGTATGCGATTTGTTGCATTGTCTACTCGACGATTTTGAGCCTAACTTACAATCATGGGATTTAATCGAATGGATTCCGGAGCCTACCTTGCCAGCCAGCTGGCCAAGGGTTTTGCCCGCTCGCTGCATCAGCGCGCGGCAGGACTTGGCTTTTCTCCCGGCCAGTTCCCAATACTGCTGGAGCTTTGGGCCGAAGACGGGTTGACCCAGAAGCAGCTTCTGGAGCGTGTCGATATCGAGCAGGCGACGATGGCCAACACGCTTTCCCGCATGGTGCGCGATGGGCTGATCGAGCGGCGCCCGCACCCCACCGACAAACGGGCCCAACTGATCTTCCTCACAGAGAAAGCCAGGGCGATGGAGGCCGAAGCCATCGACACGGCACGCGAGGCCGATCTTGCGCTGTTCAAGGGCTTCCGGACCTTCGAGCGGGAACTGATGCTCGAATATATCCGGCGGCTGATCCAGAACGCCAAGGCGCTCTGAATTTATCCCGCGGCGCGCGGTTCAGCTTGAGCTTTACCGGCTGGCGCAGCGTTTGGCGTCGACGCGGGAATCGGAAAATTTGCCGCTCGAAACCGCAGTCAATTGGGTCTATCGTCCGGCCGAATTTCAGAAGGAATCGGAAATGACCGAACTAAATCCCATCCTTGCGCGTGCGGACCAGAATCTCGATTCAAGCCTCGAAAAGCTGTTCGAGCTCTTGCGCATCAAGTCGATATCGACCGATCCGGCCTACAAGGCCGAATGCCGCAAGGCAGCCGAGTGGCTGGTAGCCTATCTCAAGAAGCTGGGCTTTGATGCTTCGGTTCGCGACACGCCCGGCCACCCGATGGTTGTCGCCCATCATGAAGGTGCCGCGGCTGACGTGCCGCATGTCCTGTTCTACGGTCACTATGACGTGCAGCCGGTCGATCCGATCGAGCTCTGGGAAAACGACCCCTTCACTCCCGCCGTCAAGGATGCCGGCAACGGCCGCAAGATCCTGACCGGCCGCGGCACTGCCGACGACAAGGGCCAGCTGATGACCTTCGTCGAGGCCTGCCGCGCCTATAAGGAAATCAACGGCGCACTTCCCTGCCGCGTCACCATTCTTTTCGAAGGCGAGGAAGAATCCGGCTCGCCGTCGTTAAAGCCGTTCCTCGAAGCCAATGCCCCTGAGCTCAAGGCCGATTACGCCCTCGTCTGCGACACCAGCATGTGGGATCGTGATACGCCGGCAATCGCGGCTGCCCTTCGCGGCCTTGTCGGAGAAGAAATTGTGGTGACGGCCGCAGACCGCGACCTGCATTCCGGCCTCTTCGGCGGGGCTGCCGCCAACCCGATCCATATTCTCGTCGAGGCCCTTGCCGGCCTGCATGACGAGACCGGACGCATCACGCTCGACGGTTTCTATGACGGCGTCGAGGAAACGCCCGCCAACATCAAGGCATCCTGGGAAGCGCTCGGCAAGTCGGCGGAAAGCTTTCTCGGCGAAGTCGGCCTCTCCATTCCCTCAGGCGAAAAGGGCCGCTCGGTCCTGGAGCTCACCTGGGCGCGCCCGACTGCTGAAGTCAACGGCATCTGGGGCGGCTATACCGGTGAAGGCTTCAAGACTGTCATTGCCGCAAAGGCATCGGCGAAAGTCTCCTTCCGCCTCGTCGGTACGCAGGATCCGGCTGCGATCCGCGAAAGCTTCCGCAACTACGTTCGCTCGAAGATCCCGGCCGATTGCTCGGTCGAGTTCCATCCGCATGGCGCCTCGCCGGCCATTCATCTTTCCTATGACTCGCCTGTTCTGACCAAGGCGCGCAATGCGCTTTCCGATGAATGGCCGAAGCCTGCCATTGTCATCGGCATGGGCGGCTCAATCCCGATCGTCGGCGATTTTCAGAAAATGCTGGGCATGGAATCCCTGCTCGTAGGCTTCGGTCTTTCCGATGACCGGATCCATTCGCCGAACGAAAAGTACGAGCTCGCCTCCTACCACAAGGGCATCCGCTCCTGGGTGCGCATCCTTGCGGCATTGAAGGCCTGAAACGAAAAAGGCGTGCCCGCGGTCTGCGCGGCACGCCATCCGAAATCTGCAAACAAAAAGGCCGGAGCAAACCGGCCTTCCGTTATCCGCCTCATCTCAGTGCCAGTACATCCGTGGTCAAAGGAGAAGCGGATAGTGCACAGCCAGAGTGATCCCGAAAGGTTTAGGGCCGGTAAACGGCCAACTCAACCAGATCGCGGAAACGGCACGACTGAACGTATGCTACATTTCCGGGCTGCGATTTCTGAAACCTTATATCGGAAGCCGTCTTTCATATTTCAAGGCGCCGTTGTGAACCTTGACAGGCGGTGTGCTGCTGCCGCGCCGCGGGCGGATGACTATCGCCATCATGGTCCCGTCATCCCTCAACAAAAAAGGACCCGACGCATCTGGTGATACGCCGGGCCTGATATCGATCGGCGCGTGTTGAGGGGAGACGGCCGATCTGAGCGGGACGTGAGGGGTATGTCCCGCTGCTGATAAAACTGCGGCAAAGCCTATTGGTTCCCTCACCAGGCGGAAGATATGCGGCGCTGGGGTCGCCGGCATCTCGCGCATCTCTGCATAGGGGCCGAGCGCCATCTTCGGCCGGCTCTCCTCCACCCTGTCGAGGCAAGGCATGCACGCTCCAGACCTCGCGCAGGCGAGCTTCATTCATTCTGTCGAGATTGCGCATCTCCAGCGAAGCGGAAAGTCGGCTGGTTAACGGAGAAAAAGCAGGCACAGGGGGTACTTGGCCGTCTTGGTGTTGTTCTTAACAGCCCGTTAATTCGCCGCATTTACAGTTCAATCGGATAAAACCGTTGCCTGGGGGCGCGGTCTTACAGCAAGGGTGCAGCCGCTCCACGATGGTAGCCAGACGCAGATCAGACGACAGGATCGAACCATCCTTCAACGGCCGCGGCGGCCGTGAGGAGGATGACGAATTCGCGCTCGATGCCGATGATCGCATCGACGGGCGGCACGGTTCCAAACGCACATCGAGATCGCCCGCTCCCCGTCGCGCACCGGCAAAGCGCCGTCCGGAGCCGCGCGAACGCGGCGGCCTGTTCGCATTCCTGCGCAGGCTCGTTTACTGGTGCATCGTGCTCGGCATATGGGCCGGCATCGGCGTGGCCGGGCTTGTGTTCTATTACGGTTCGCGCATGCCGAACGCCAGCACCTGGGCAATTCCGGAGCGGCCGCCGAACGTCAAGATCACCGCCGTCGATGGTAGCGCGATCGCCAACCGCGGTGCGACCGGCGGGGAGGCTTTGTCGCTGGACAATATGTCGCCCTATATTCCGGAAGCGATCATCGCCATCGAAGACCGGCGCTTCTATTCGCATTTCGGAGTCGATCCGTTCGGGCTGGCGCGCGCCTTCGTCAACAATGCGACCGGCCAACCGATCCAGGGCGGCTCGACGCTGACGCAGCAGCTTGCCAAGAATCTGTTCCTCTCGCCCGAGCGCACGCTGGAGCGCAAGGTGCAGGAAGTGCTGCTCTCCTTCTGGCTGGAGCAGAAATATACCAAGGATCAGATCCTTGCGATGTATCTGAACCGCGTCTATTTCGGCTCGAACGCCTATGGCGTGGAAGCGGCGGCGCGGCGCTATTTCAACAAGTCGGCGCGCGATGTGAACCTCGGTGAAGCAGCGCTGCTGGCCGGCCTCGTGAAAGCGCCGTCCCGTCTTTCTCCCKCCCGTGATCCGGAAGCAGCAAACGCCCGCGCGCAGCTCGTGCTGCAGGCGATGAGAGACCAGGGCTATATCAACGACGGCGAGATCAAGACGGCAATGTCGCAGACGCCGGCTTCTGCCCGCAGCTACTGGTCGGGCGCCGGACAATATGTCGCCGATATGGTGATGGACGAGCTGCAGGGGCTGGTCGGCGAGGTGAAGGAAGACGTCATCGTCGATACGACCATCGACAAAAATCTCGAAAAGAAGGCCGAGCAATCGCTGGTCGACGTGCTCGACAAGGAAGGCGACAAGTTCGATGCATCGCAGGCTGCCCTGGTCTCGATCGACGGCACGGGCGCTATCCGCGCGGTTGTCGGCGGCAGGGATTATGCGACGAGCCAGTTCAACCGCGCCGTGAAGGCCAAGCGCCAGCCGGGCTCCTCGTTCAAGCCATTCGTTTATGCTGCCGCGCTTGAAAAAGGTCTGACGCCGGATTCCGTCTTTAACGACGCTCCGATCCGCATCGGCAACTGGACGCCTGAAAATTACGAGAAGAAATACAATGGCGAAGTGACGCTGAGGACCGCGCTCGCAAAGTCGCTGAACACGGTGGCCGCCCAGCTCGTGATGTATGACGGGCCGGATCAGGTGATCAAGCTCGCTCACCGTCTCGGCATCGAATCAGACCTGCAGCCCAATGCCTCGATCGCGCTCGGAACCTCGGAAGTCTCGCTCATGGAACTGACGGCCTCTTATGCCGCCTTCATGAACGGTGGCTACAAGGCGACACCGCATGTKATCCGCAGGGTAACCACCACCGATGGCAAGGTGCTCTATGAGAACACCTACGACAATCCGCCGCGCGTGCTTTCCGAGCAGATCGTCGCCGAGATGAACATGATGATGATGGGCGTCATCAACGGCGGCACAGGCTCGAGCGCCAAGCTTCCCGGCTGGCAGGCAGCGGGCAAGACCGGTACGACGCAGAATTCGCGCGATGCGCTGTTCGTTGGCTTCACCAGCAACCTGACGACGGGCGTATGGTTCGGCAATGACGATGGCAAGCCGATGAAGAAGGTGACCGGCGGCGGGCTGCCGGCCAAGGCCTGGAAGGAATTCATGGTCGCTGCGCATAAGGGGCTTTCGCCGGCGCCGCTTTTCGGCATGGGCCAGATATATTCCGACCCTGGTACCGATCCCGGCAATGGCCAGCCGATGGCGCAGGCGCAGCCGGCGCCTGAGCAGCCTTCGACGGTCGGCAGCATCATTTCCGGAGTTTTCGGTGGGAATGGCGACCTGAACCGTTATCCGCCGGCCCCGGGACGACCGCAGGCGGCAATGCCGGTGAATGKCGGACCTGTGCCGCCCGCCGACGTGGCCGGCGGCGGCTATGACGACATGGTGCCGCCCGGTGACGTGGGCGGACCGAAGGCAGCATCAGGGGCGCAGACACGACGCACGACCCTGCTCGATCTCATCATGGGGCAGTAGGGGGCAGGAGACAGTATTGGGACGGGACGCGAGCATCTTTCGGGAACACGTTTCGCGCAAGTTCAGCGTGCAAGATTTGCACGGTTTGAAGGTGCAAAGCACACCCTTTTCCGGCTACTGTAAAAATTGAAGGCAACACATTCGTTTTGCTGGATTCCGGGCCATTTCTCGCCTTGCAGTCCAGAAAACCGCTCCTTATATACGCCGCATCACCGCAATCACGATTGCGTAATCTTAGTAGACCCATCCCGTAAGGGGCTGTCAGGGAAATGCCTTACCGGGGTTCCGACAGCTTGCTTCAAGGAGAGAATGACATGGCAAAAGTAATTGGTATCGACCTTGGAACGACAAATTCCTGCGTCGCGGTCATGGACGGCAAGGACGCAAAGGTCATCGAGAACGCGGAAGGCGCGCGTACGACCCCTTCCATGGTGGCATTTTCCGAGGACGGCGAACGCCTCGTCGGCCAGCCGGCCAAGCGCCAGGCGGTCACCAACCCGACGAACACGCTCTTCGCTGTCAAGCGCCTGATCGGCCGCCGCTACGAAGATCCGACCGTCGAAAAGGACAAGCACCTCGTTCCCTTTACGATCGTCAAGGGCGACAATGGCGACGCCTGGGTCGAAGCCAACGGCAAGGGCTATTCGCCCGCACAGATTTCCGCGATGATCCTTCAGAAGATGAAGGAAACCGCAGAATCCTACCTTGGTGAAAAGGTCGAAAAGGCCGTCATCACCGTTCCCGCATATTTCAACGACGCACAGCGCCAGGCAACCAAGGATGCCGGCCGCATTGCMGGTCTTGAAGTGCTCCGCATCATCAACGAGCMGACCGCTGCTGCGCTTGCCTACGGCCTCGACAAGAAAGAGGGCAAGACGATTGCCGTCTACGACCTTGGCGGCGGCACATTCGACATCTCGATCCTCGAGATCGGCGACGGCGTCTTCGAAGTGAAGTCCACCAACGGCGATACCTTCCTCGGCGGTGAAGACTTCGACATGCGTCTCGTCGAATATCTCGTTGCCGAGTTCAAGAAGGACAACGGCATCGATCTGAAGAACGACAAGCTTGCCCTGCAGCGCCTCAAGGAAGCTTCCGAAAAGGCAAAGATCGAGCTGTCCTCTTCGCAGCAGACCGAAATCAACCTGCCGTTCATCACGGCTGACGCTTCCGGCCCGAAGCACCTGACGCTGAAGCTGACCCGCGCCAAGCTCGAAAGCCTGGTCGACGATCTCGTCCAGCGCACGATCGCTCCGTGCAAGGCAGCCCTCAAGGATGCCGGCGTCACCGCTGCCGAAATCGACGAAGTCGTTCTCGTCGGCGGCATGAGCCGCATGCCGAAGGTCCAGGAAGTCGTCAAGCAGCTGTTCGGCAAGGAGCCGCACAAGGGTGTCAACCCGGATGAAGTCGTCGCTCTCGGCGCCGCCATCCAGGCCGGCGTCCTGCAGGGCGACGTCAAGGACGTTCTGCTTCTCGACGTAACCCCGCTGTCTCTCGGCATCGAAACGCTGGGCGGCGTCTTCACCCGTCTGATCGAACGTAACACGACGATCCCGACGAAGAAGAGCCAGACCTTCTCGACCGCAGACGACAACCAGCAGGCCGTCACCATCCGCGTTTCGCAGGGCGAGCGTGAAATGGCTGCCGACAACAAGCTGCTCGGCCAGTTCGACCTCGTCGGCCTGCCGCCGTCGCCGCGCGGCGTTCCGCAGATCGAAGTCACCTTCGACATCGACGCGAACGGCATCGTCCAGGTTTCGGCCAAGGACAAGGGTACCGGCAAGGAACAGCAGATCCGCATCCAGGCTTCCGGTGGTCTTTCCGACGCCGACATCGAAAAGATGGTGAAGGACGCCGAGTCCCACGCTGCCGAAGACAAGAAGCGCCGCGAGGGTGTGGAAGCCAAGAACCAGGCTGAAAGCCTTGTTCATTCCACGGAAAAGTCGCTCAAGGACTATGGTGACAAGGTTTCGGAAGCCGACCGCACCGCGATCTCCGACGCGAYTGCCGCTTTGAAGTCCGCGACCGAGGCGACCGATGCCGACGCCGAAGACATCAAGGCCAAGACCCAGACCCTCATGGAAGTTTCCATGAAGCTCGGCCAGGCGATCTATGAAGCCCAGCAGGCCGAAGGCGGCACGGCCGACGCTTCGGCTGAAGATGACAATGTCGTCGATGCCGACTACGAAGAAGTCAAGGACGACGACCGCAAGAAGTCCGCGTAATTCGCGAGCTGGTTGCATACGCTAGACGATAGACATCCGGCTGCTCACCATGGCAGCCGGAAATCCATTTCCGGGGCTTAAATTGGCAAAAGCGGACTTTTACGAAACTCTGGGTGTAGCCAAGACGGCGGATGAGAAAGAGCTGAAAAGCGCCTTCCGCAAGCTGGCAATGAAATACCATCCGGACAAGAACCCGGATGACAACGACGCCGAACGCAAGTTCAAGGAAATCAACGAAGCCTACGAGACGCTGAAGGACCCGCAGAAGCGCGCGGCCTACGACCGCTATGGCCATGCGGCTTTCGAACATGGCGGCATGGGTGGTGCAGGCGGCGGTGCCGGATTTGCCGGCGGCGGCTTCTCCGACATCTTCGAGGACATTTTCGGCGAGATGATGGGTGGCGGCCGCGGACGGCAGCGCTCTTCGGGCGGCCGCGAACGCGGCGCCGACCTTCGCTACAACATGGAAATCTCGCTGGAAGAGGCCTATTCCGGCAAGACGGCGCAGATTCGTGTTCCGACGTCGATCACCTGCGACGTCTGTTCCGGCTCCGGCGCCAAGCCGGGCACGCAGCCGAAAACCTGCGGTACCTGCCAGGGCTCGGGCCGTGTGCGCGCCGCACAGGGCTTCTTCTCGATCGAACGCACCTGCCCGACCTGCCACGGCCGCGGCCAGATCATTCCCGATCCGTGCCCGAAGTGCCACGGCCAGGGCCGTGTGACGGAAGAACGTTCGCTCTCCGTCAACATTCCCGCCGGCATCGAGGACGGCACGCGCATTCGCCTGCAGGGCGAAGGCGAAGCAGGCATGCGCGGCGGCCCGTCCGGCGATCTCTATATCTTCCTGTCGGTGAAGCCGCATGAGTTCTATCAGCGCGACGGAGCCGATCTCTATTGCGCCGTGCCGATCTCCATGACGACGGCGGCGCTCGGCGGCACTTTCGATGTAGCGACGCTCGACGGCACCAAATCGCGTGTCACGGTTCCCGAGGGCACGCAGGCCGGCAAGCAGTTCCGCCTGAAAGGCAAGGGCATGCCAGTGCTGCGTTCCAGCCAGACGGGCGATCTCTACATCCAGATCCAGATCGAGACGCCGCAGAAGCTTTCCAAGCGCCAGCGCGAGCTTCTGCAGGAATTCGAGCAGCTCTCCTCCAAGGAGAACAATCCGGAATCAACGGGTTTCTTTGCCCGGATGAAGGAATTCTTCGAGGGCTAAGCTCGATATCCCTTAAKATTAAAAGAGCCGGAGGTTCCGCCTCCGGCTTTTTCATGCGTGCCAATCCGGGACATATGTACCAGGCCGGGACGCGGGCCAGCGCACCGATGTCTTGTGTTAACGCAGAGCTCTGATGATGCTTGCACGTTCGCGAGATTCATACTGTCTTTGTCCCGCAGTCCGGGACTAACAGAGGGTATCTCCATGTCGGCAACGAACTTTTCCAATGGCCTATCCGACGATGTCGATGCGCTGGCAGGTGCGCTCTATACCTGGTKCGCCGAACGCAACATCAAGCTCCGCAGCCAGCAGGGCCTTTCCATCGCCAGCATCGCGATCGACCTCTATCATGCCGGTCATCAGACGCAGGATTCGCTGCTCGTCGCACTGCACGAGCGCGAGCTTCACTGAATTCCCATCATTTCAAGGATGCGTAAAACGCTTCAGGCAGCGTTTTCGGTAGCCTGACCGCACATGAGGTTGAGGATCGTCTTGACCGCCTGTTTACCGGCAATCGAATTCAACCTGTCATAGCTGACCGCCAGCTCGTAGGCCTCGGGGCTCAACTCGACACGGTTGGCAAATTGCGAGATTCCCGTGCCTTCGAAAAGCTCGGAAATATCGACTCCAAGGAAGACTGCTATCTGATGCAGCTTGCTGGCTGAGACGCGGTTCGTCCCCTTCTCGTATTTCTGGATCTGCTGGAATGTAAGGCCAAGCGCGTCACCGAGCTCCAGTTGAGAAACACGTCCGCGAGCGCGCAGCTGTCTCACGTTGCGACCGACAATGATATCAATCGGATCTGGCACTGCCACACTCTCTCCCAATAAACCCTTTATTTACCATATAGCGTCAGCTGAATATCTCAACCCGGAAGTTGCAAATTTCAACCGACTTTTTTTGGGCATTATGCCGCCCAAACAGCTGCTCGCTCCGTGAATTCTACAACTTCTATTCCTCATTTAGTGCCTGACGGCGATGTAGCAAAAAATTGAACACCCTTGAGTTGACTTAACTGCATGTGGCGATAGTTAGTCGCGCCGGAACCCCTGTAACACCAGTCTGACAAGAGGCTTCGAATACTGCATGACATCCGCTCCCCCCGGGAAATCTGATGCCGACAGTATCGTCATCGACACGCGCCGCCAGAAACTGACGATGATCCTCGATTCACTGACGTCGCTGCGCGGATCGATCGAAGACCGGCCGGATCTCCTCTATTGGATCGAAAAGGCGATTGCGGAGACCGAGGCGCAGCTCCAGGCTCCCGCTCCTCGCAAGCATTAGCGACAGAGGCGGCTCTCAGCCTTGATATCCTGATGGCTTCGGCGTAGCTGTCAGCCTCGATGATTCCGGATATCAGATGCCGCACAAGGTTTCCCTTTCCCGTCTGAAGCTCACTGATTTTCGCAATTATGGTGCGGCCTCACTTGTGCTCGACGGGCGGCATGTGGTGCTGACCGGGGACAATGGCGCCGGCAAAACCAACCTGATGGAGGCGGTTTCCTTCCTGTCGCCAGGACGGGGAATGAGGCGCGCAGCCTATGGCGATATCACCCGCGTCGGTGCTCAAGGCGGATTTTCGATCTTTGCCGAGCTCGATGGCATGGAAGGCGATGTGGAGATCGGCACCGGCATCGATACCAGCGACGAGGCGACAACGCGCCGGCTGCGCATCAATGGAACGACGGCGAAGACGGTCGACGAACTGACGGATCATCTGCGCGTGCTGTGGCTGACCCCGGCAATGGACGGGCTCTTTACCGGTGGCTCGTCCGACCGCAGGCGGTTCCTCGACCGGCTGGTCTTGTCGCTCGATCCCGAACATGGCAGGCGGGCCAGCGATTTCGAGCGCGCCATGCGCAGCCGCAACAAACTGCTCGACGAAGGCCGTTTCGATCCGTCCTGGCTTTCCGGCATCGAGGAGCAGATGGCAAGCCTCGGCATTGCCATGGCGCTCGCCCGGCAGGAAATGCTCGGCCTGCTGACGCGCCTCATCGAGGAAAGCCGCGAGACATCCCCTTTCCCCTCAGCATCGCTGCAGCTCTCGGGCTTCATGGACGGCCAGTTCTCCCGGCCCTCGGTCGACCTGGAAGATGAGTATACGGCAACCCTCGCTGCCAATCGCTACCGCGATGCCGGGGCCGGACGCACGCTGGACGGGCCGCATCGCGCCGATCTCATCGTGCATCATCGGGAGAAGCAGATGGAAGCGGCGCGCTGCTCCACCGGCGAGCAGAAAGCCCTGCTGGTAGGCCTCGTGCTGGCCCATGCGCGGCTCGTCGGCAACCTTACGGGCCATGCGCCGATCCTGCTCCTCGACGAGATTGCCGCCCATCTCGACGAGGGACGCCGCGCCGCACTGTTCGACCTCATAGACGGGCTCGGCGGCCAGGCCTTCATGACGGGAACGGAGCATCAGATGTTTGCGGCCCTTGCAGAACGAGCGCAGTTTTTCACGGTCGCCGAAGGAAGGGTTTTCGAATGAGCGATAGCGCTTCTCGTGGCGGTTCGGGGCGTGATAGCATCACGTCCATGGAACCCCTCGGCCCTGACGAAATCGCACGCTATCACCGCCATATCCTGCTGCCGGAAATCGGCGGTGCGGGCCAGCAGAAGCTGAAGGCCGCGCGCGTGCTGGTGATCGGTGCCGGAGGGCTCGGCGCACCGATTCTGCAATATCTGGCGGCCGCTGGCGTCGGCACGCTCGGCATTGCAGATGACGACCGTGTTTCGCTCTCCAACCTGCAACGGCAGGTGATTCACGATTCCGGCACGATCGGCGAATTGAAGACTGAAAGCGCGGCCGTCGCGATCGCGCGGCTGAACCCGCATATCAAGGTCATCCGCCTCACGGAGCGCTTTTCGCCGGAGGCAGCGCGCCGGGACCTCTCCGGCTTCGATCTCTTGATCGACGGCTCTGATAATTTCGACACGCGTTATGCGGCAGCCGATGCGGCCGAAGAAGCGCGTATTCCGCTCGTCACCGGTGCCGTCGGCCGCTTCGACGGATCGCTGACAGTGCTGAAACCCTATGAGAGCGCCGAAGACGGCACGCTCAACCCCGGTTATCGCGATCTTTTTCCCGAAGCCCCGCCTGCCGGGCTGATCCCCKCCTGCGCGGAGGCCGGCATCATCGGCGCACTGACCGGCGTGATCGGCACGCTGATGGCTATGGAGGCGATCAAGCTCATTACCGGCGCCGGAGAGCCGCTGATCGGCCGCTTGCTGCTCTATGACGCCCTGTCGGCCCRTTTCGATACGATCCGTTACAAGCGCCGGCGTGCGAGGCAGAGCAAGACCGCATGACGCCTTTTCGCATCGATGAGAGTTTTGCCCGCTGGAGCGAGCTGCTCGATCTCATTCTCGCATCCTTCGCCTATATGGAAGGCCGCATCGATCCGCCCTCCTCCGCAATCCGCCTGACGGTGGAGGCTCTGGCGGAAAAAGCCAAGGTGGAAATCGCTTATGCGGTGGAGAACGAGGGGCAGCTCGCCGGCTGCATTTTTCTGCGCCCGGAGGCAGACTGTCTCTATGTCGGAAAGCTCGCGGTTCTTCCATCCGCGCAAGGCAAGGGCATCGGCCGTCGATTGCTTGATATCGCCGAGGAGAAGGCCTGCGATCTCGGTCTCCCAGCGCTAAGGCTCGAGACGCGGATAGAGCTCGTCGGCAATCATTCGACCTTCGCCGCCTGGGGCTTTGCCAGCACAGCCGAAAAGTCCCATCCGGGTTTTACGCGCGTGACGTTTATCGAGATGAAGAAAGCCCTCGCCCGCTAATCTGACCGGCTAAAGATGGGCGTGCTCCGGCCGTCACCGGCCTGGCAGTACCCGATTCGGTGGGCGATGACCATCAATGAAGGCGCGGATGTTGATGATGACCTTGTCGCCCATCTCCGCACGTCCCTCGATCGTCGCCGAGCTCATATGTGGCAACAGCACGACCTTGCCCTCATTGGCGAGCTTGACCAGCTTCGGATTGACCATCGGTTCGTTCTCGAAGACATCGAGCCCGGCGCCAGCGATCTTTCCTTCCCGCAGGCATTTGATAAGGGCGGCCTCGTCGATCACGTCACCGCGGGCGGTGTTGACGAGATAGGCGGTCGGCTGCAACAGCGCCAGGCGCCGCGCCGACAGGAGATGGAAGGTTGCTGGCGTCGAGGGGCAATTGACCGAGACGATGTCGACACGGGCAAGCATCTRATCGAGGCTTTCCCAATAGGTCGCCTCCAGCTCGTCCTCGGTCGCCGGATTGACGCGCTTGCGGTTGTGATAATGGATCGACAGGCCGAAGGCCTTGGCGCGTCGCGCAACGGCCGTGCCGATCCGACCCATGCCGACGATGCCGATACGCTTTCCGTGAATACGCCTGCCGAGCATCCAGGTGGGAGACCAACCTGCCCATTCGCCGGGTGTGTCGGTCAGCACACGCGCGCCTTCGCCGATCCGCCGCGGCACAGCGAGAATCAGCGCCATCGTCATGTCAGCGGTGTCCTCGGTCAGCACATTCGGCGTGTTGGTGACGGTGATGMCTTTGCGCGCAGCGGCTTCGACATCGATATGGTCGGTGCCGTTTGAAAAGCTGGCGATCAGCTTCATCTGCGGCCCAGCCTGATCGATGAGGGCAGCGTCGATCCGATCCGTCACAGTCGGGACGAGCACGTCGCAGCTTTTGACAGCTTCGGCGAGCTCAGCGACGGATCGCGGCGTATCGTCAATATTCAGCTCTGCATCGAAAAGCTCGCGCATGCGGGTTTCGACGACATCAGGCAACTTGCGGGTTATGTAGACCTTCGGTTTTTTCTTCGTCGTCATAGCGGCTTGCGGTGCCTTGTTCAGAGGTCTTTAACCAAGTTGGGCGATCATTTCCCCGTTCCGGGCATTTTCTACCAGACCCGCACGCGAAGACAAACAAAACTCGCGAGGCGACCGGGGATTCCCGGAAAACGAGCGGGCAAGGCCTGCTTCGAATTCGAGCTAATGGAAGCTTCCATGCGTCGCACTGTTCTGAAGTCCTGCCTCGTCCTGGCGATCGCCCTTGCCGTATCGGCAGGCAGCATCGAATTTGCCCAAGCACAGGCCGCCAAGGGGCCGAGCGGCCTGCCGCTGCCGCGTTTCGTGACGCTGAAGTCCAAGCGCGTCAACCTGCGCATCGGACCGGGAACGGATTACGCCGTTTCCTGGCTC